>JALYLT010000032.1 GCA_030774095.1 Chloroflexota bacterium | reverse complement strand
CTTCGCGAGCTGCTGCCAGGGCACGAAGTCCGAGTGATGCTCGAGGACGGTCGAGATGACGCGATCCCCGGACTTGATGTTGTCGCGCCCCCACGTGTACGCCACGAGGTTCACGCCCTCGGTCGCGTTGCGCACGAAGATGACCTCGCGGTCATCCTTCGCGCCGATGAAGCGCGCGACCTTCGCGCGCGCGCCTTCGAACGCGGCGGTCGTCGTCTCGCTGAACTCGTACACGCCGCGGTGGATGTTGGCGTTGTACTCCTCGAAGACCGCGCTCATCGCGTCGATCACCTGTCGCGGCTTCTGGCTCGTCGCCGCATTGTCGAGGTAGACGACGGTCTTGCCGTTGACGGTGCGCGACAGGATCGGGAAGTCGGCCCGGATCCGCGCGACGTCGAGCGGCGAGCGCGGCTGCGAGGGGGCCTTGACGGTCACTGCCACGCTCAGGCCTTCCCCGCGTACAGCTCTTCGCGCACGAAGTCGTAGCCCTTGTCCTCGAGCTCGGCGGCGAGCTCGCGCCCGCCCGTCCGCACGACGCGACCGTCGACGAGCACGTGCACGAAGTCCGGCTGGACGAACTTCAGGATGCGCTCGTAGTGCGTGATCAGCAGGATGCCGACCTCGGGACCGCGCAGTGACTCGATGGCGTGCGCGACGATCTTCAGCGCGTCGATGTCCAGACCGGAGTCGGTCTCGTCCATGAGCGCGAGCGACGGTCCGAACATGTGCATCTGCAAGGTCTCGAGGCGTTTCTTCTCGCCACCGGAGAAGCCGTCGTTCACGGACCGCGTGATGAAGGACTCGTCGATCTCGAGGAGCTTCCTCTTCTCGGCCAGGAGCTTGACGAACTGCGGGATGGGCATGTTGTTCTTACGCGCTTCCTCCGCGGTACCGGCGGTCGCCCCGGGCTCCGCGCGCCGCGCGTTGATCGCGGTGCGCAGGAAGTTCGCCACCGAGACGCCCGGGATCGCGGCGGGGTACTGGAACGCGAGGAAGAGTCCCGCGCGTGCGCGCTCGTCGACGGCCATCTTGAGAACGTCGCGGCCGCCGTATGTCACCTCGCCGCGCGTGACCTTGTAGCGTGGGTGCCCCATGACCGTGAGCGCGAGCGTGCTCTTTCCGGAGCCGTTCGGGCCCATGATCGCGTGCACTTCCCCACTGCGGACGACGAGGTCGATCCCCTTCAGGATCTCCTTGCCTTCCACGTTGACGTGGAGGTCTTTGATGACGAGATCAGGCAATGGTCACCTTCTCCTTCGTGAGATCGGCCAGCGTCATGCCGTCGAGCGCGTGCGCGATCGTCGACTGCAGCTTCACCCACACCGCGCGGGTCCCGCAGTCCTGCTCGCGGATGCAATTCACCACGGGGTCACCCTCGGCGGTGCAGATCTGTGGCTCGATCGGACCTTCCAGCGCGCGCACGATGTCGCCCGCTGTTATCGCGGACGGATCGCGCGCGAGCGTGTAGCCGCCGCCGGCGCCGCGCTTGCCGTTGACCAACCCTGCCTTGCGAAGCACCGCGACGAGCTGCTCGAGATAGGCCTCGGGCAGATCCTCGCGCTGAGCGACCGTATGCAGCGAAACCGTGCCTTGCTGCCAGTGCCGCGCAAGGTCGACCATCAGGCGCATGCCGTATTCGCCTCGCGTGGAAACGTGGAAGGCGGTCTGTGGATTTCCGAGCACTGCACTCGGAATTCTAGGCTTTCGGCGCCGCGCCCGCCAGCCTTTTGCGCCCTAGCATCGGCGCCCCAGATGCCGCTCTTATACGCGCGCGCCGCTGTGGGCTCGCGCAATCCCGCCAAGATCGAGGCTGTGAGGCAGGCCCTGGCGCGTCTGGCGCCTGGCTGTGACCTCGAAGCGGTGGAGGTGGCCAGCGGCGTCCCGGATCAGCCCGTGGGCGACCACGCGACACGTCAAGGAGCCCGGAACCGCGCACGGGCGGCCTTGGAGCTGACCGGCGCTGACGTCGCGTTCGGCCTGGAGGGCGGCGTCGCGCACGAGCCGCCGGTCGTTTGGCTGGTCTCCTGGGTCGCGGCCGTCACGCGCGACGGGCGTTCGGGTGATGCGAGTGGCCTTCGCATGCCGCTCCCGTCCGCGGTGGCGGTACGGCTCGCCGCCGGCGACGAGCTGGGGACGATCATCGACGACCTGTTCGGCGTCACGGCATCCAAACAGCAGACTGGCGCCGTAGGACTGTTGACGGAAGGCTTCGTGTCGCGCACCGACGCGTTCGCCGACCTCGTCGCGATGGCCTGCGCGCCGCTCCTGCGACCAGATCTCTATCCGTAGTCCTCTTGTCCGTCCTCGCGGTGGGCTGCGCACGCAGATCTCGATCAAGGGCTTCAACCCGAACCAGCCAAGCGTCACGAAGGGCGCGACGATCACGTGGACGAACGACGACGGGACCACCCACGCCGTGACGAGCGGCGTCCCCAGGACGCCCAGCGGAAAGTTCAATCAAAGCCTGGACGCGCAAGACCTTCAGCTTCACCTTCACCGAGACCGGGACGCTAACGCACCACTCGCAGACGCCGAATCTCGCCCGCGGCCGGTAGGCCGGTGACGATCGCGGCGGGCTCACCGTCCGCCGCCGGGACCGAGTCCACGTCGACGAAGCGGCGCGTGTAGAGGCGGTGGTACAGGCCGCCGAGTGTCAGGAGCTCGCCGTGCGTGCCCTCTTCGACGATGCGCCCGTGGTCGAGCACCAGGATGCGGTCCGCGCGCTCCACCGTCGACAGGCGGTGCGCGATCACGATCGTGGTGCGTCCGTGCATGAGCCGGTCGAGCGCCTGCTGCACGAGGTATTCGCTCTCGTTGTCGAGCGACGAGGTCGCCTCGTCGAGGAGGAGGATCGGCGCGTCGCGTAGCAGCGCGCGCGCGATCGCGACGCGTTGGCGCTGGCCGACCGATAGCCGCACGCCACGCTCGCCGACGATCGTGCCCAGTCCACTCGGGAGACGCGCGATGAATTCGGTCGCGTTCGCGGACCGCGCGGCCTCGTCAATCTCCGCGTCGGTCGCCTCGAGGCGCCCGTAGCGGATGTTCTCGCGGATGGTGTCCGCGAAAAGGATCGGCTCCTGCGGCACGACGGCGATCTGCTCGCGGAGCGAGCGGATCGTGATATCGCGCAGGTCGTGGCCGTCGACGACGATCCGCCCGCTGACGGGGTCGTAGAACCGGCCCACGAGATTCACGAGCGTCGTCTTTCCCGCCCCGGACGGACCCACGAGGGCGGTCGTTTCGCCCGGCTGGAACGTCGTCGTCACGCCGTCGAGGACCATTGGCTCGGGACCGGCCACGCCATAGCGGAAGCCCACGTCCTCGAAGCGGATCTCGCCGCGGACCGGTGGCAGGGGCACGGCGCCCGGCCGGTCCTGGATCTCGGGGCTCGTGTCGAGCAGCGCGAAGATCCGGTCGGCCGCGCCGAAGGCCTGCTGCACCTGCGTCCACTGGCTGGCGAGCATGCCGACCGGGCCCGCGACCATGTTCATGTAGAGGAGGAACGCGACGAGCATCCCCGCGGTCATCTCGCCACGCGCGACCTCGTGCCCTCCGTACCAGAGGACGACGATCGATGACATGAACCCGAGGAAGCCGATGATCGGGAACATCGTCGCGGCGATACGCGAGCGCTCGATCGTCTTGTTGAACGTGAAGAGCAACTTCTCGTGGAAGCGCGCGGCCTCGTACTCCTCGCGCGTGAAGGCCTGGACGACCCGCACCTCCGCGATCGCCTCCTGAAGCACGCCGACAGCCTCGCCCTGCGCGTCCTGCGCCTGGCGCGAGATGTCGCGGATCCGCCGGCCCATGCGCTGCCCGAGGATCGCGATCGGCGGTGCGACAACGAGCGTGAGCAGCGCCAGCCGCCAGTTCATCAGGAAGATCACGGCGACACCACCGGCCAGCGTGAGCACCTGCCCGAGGACCTGGATGATCGTTTGGGTGATGACTCCGTGGACGAGCGTCGCATCGCTCGTCACGTGCGACATGAGCTCGCCGGTCTTCCGGCGGTTGAAGAAGGAGAGCGAGAGAGACTGCAGGTGGCGGACGATCGCCATGCGGAGATCGAAGATCACCCGTTCTCCGGTGTAGGCCATCACGAATTGGCGTACGCCGTCGATGACGGCGCGGATCAGGAGCACGACGATCAGCCCGAGGATCAGCAGGTCGAGGTAGCCCGCGTCGCGGAGGCCGAGATCGATGACGCGCTGCACGACCTGCGGCCACACCAGGCCGAGCGCGGTGGAGACGACGAGCAAGACCGCGGCGAGGGCCATGTTCCACTTGTAGGGCGCGACGTAGCGCAGGAGGCGCCGATACATCGAGAGCGACGGCCGCTTGCCTTCGCCGCGGCCTCCGGGGCCCCACATGAAGACGTGCATCCCGCCCGGTCCACCCATTCCCATCATCAGGTCCAGCCTAGACGAGCGCCGCCCCCGCGAAGTGTCGCGTTCGTCACCTCCCGAACCAGACCTGCGCGTACGTCTCGACGCCGATCGGATGTGGCACGAGGCCGCGCACCTTCTTCGTGGTCGCGACCAGCGCGTCGGCCTGCGCCAGCGGGATGCGCGTGGCGTCCTGCTGGATGATCTTGGAGACCTGCTTGTACAGCTCGGTCCGCTTGCTCGCGTCTGCCTCGTAGCGCGCGCGGCGCAGGAGCTCGCGAACGATATCGCCTGCCCACGCGCCGCCGTCGGGGAAGAACGAATCGGGGTCCGCGCTGTCCGCGGCACCGGCGTCGCCGAGCCAGAGCGGAAGACGCCCCGCGCGCGCGTCGCCGAGATACGCCGCCGCATCCTCGGTCCGTACCGTCGCGGCAATCCCGATCTTCGCGAGGTCCGCGGCGACGCTCTCCGCGACCCGTTTGGGATCCGGGTAGTGCGGCCGCCACGCTGACGGATACCACAGCTCGGTGGCGAATCCGCTCGCAACGCCGGCATCCGCAAGCAGGCGTTTCGCGGCCGCGGTGTCGAGGCGGTAGAACTCGACGAGACTGTCGTCGTACCCGAGCATGCCGGGCGCGAGCAGCTGCGACGCCGGGCGGCCCGCTCCGCTATAGAGCGTGGCCGCGAGCAGGGACTTGTCGATCGCCATCGCGATGGCGCGGCGGACCTCGACCTTGTCGAACGGTGATACCGCGGCAGCGATCCCGAGATAGGTCGCGGTCAGCGCGGGCCGCACCAGGAGCTGGAGGTTCGGGTCGCCCTTCACCGCGGGCAATGCGGTGGGCGTCAGGTCGCGAACCGCGTCGAGCCCGCCCGATCGCAGCTCGCCGACGCGCGCCGTCTCGTCTCTGACGACACGCAGTACGACACGGTCGACATGCGGGAGCGGTGTGCCGGCCTGATCTTTCATCCAATAGTCGGAGTTCCGCTCGAATGCGATCTGCTGACCCGGTTGCCACGCGCCCGGCCGGAACACGAAGGGCCCGGTGCCCGCCGCTCCGCGCGATGCCGGCGTTGACCAACCCGCCACATCGTCGCGCATCGACTTCGGGCTCACGATCGCGAAGGTCGGCATCGCCAGGTCCGCGAGCAGCGGACCGAACGGCATCTTCGTCGTGATGACCACGGTGGCGGCGTCCTTGGCTTCGGTCCGGACGATCACCGACACGTCATCAAAGCCCTCGAACAGCGCCGCGTACGCCCGGTACGGTGAGCGATCGGCACCCGCGGGCCCGCGCAGCGGATGCGCAGCCTGACGAGCGCGGTCGAAGTTCAGCACGACCGCGGCCGCGTCCAGATCGGTCCCGTCGTGGAATTTCACTCCGCGTCGGAGCACGAAGGTCCACGAGCGCCCATCCGACGACACCGACCAGGTCTCCGCGAGCTTCGGCACGATCTTGTATCCCCCGGTCTCGTAGTCGACGAGCGTCTCGAAGATCTGGCGTGTCACGAGCTGCGTGTTCGTGTCGTTCGCGTTCCACGGATCGAGGGTCGTCGCATCGGCGGTCAGCGCCACACGGAAGCTGCCGCCGGCGTCGACCATGGCGGCAGGCGTCGGCGTTGGGGTCGCGACGCCCGGCACCGGCGGGACCTGACACGCGGAGAGCACGAGGAAGGCGGCGAGGGCGAGGCGCACCGGCATAGCGCCTCCTAGTTGATCACTTCTCCGCTTTGAGGCGCGGGTCGAGTGCGTCGCGCAGCCCGTCGCCGATGAGGTACAGGCACAGCACGGTGAGGAAGATGAGCACACCGGGCGAGACGACCAGCCACCACGCGCGGACGAAGTAGCTCGTCGCGTTGGTGAGCAGATTGCCCCAAGACGGCGTCGGCGGCAGGATGCCGAGGCCGAGATAAGAGAGCGCCGACTCGGTCAGGATGATCGCGCCGATGTCGATCGCGGCCAGGACGAAGATGAGCGGCAGGATGTTGGGGAGGATGTGCTTGAACATGATGCGACTGTCGCGAGCGCCGATGGTCTTCGCGGCGACGACGAACTCGCGCTCGCGCAGCGCGAACGTCTGACCGCGCACGTAGAGCGAGATCCCCGTCCAGAACAGGAGGCCGATCACCACCGTGAGCGTCACTGGACCCGGCTCCCAGATCGCGGCGAAGATGAGCAGCAGGAAGATCGTCGGGATCGAATTCAGGGTCGTGACGAACCAGGTGAAGAGGTCGTCGATCCACCCACGGAAGTACCCCGCCGTCAGCCCGATCGCGACGCCCACGGTGAGGTTCACGAGCGCGGCGACGAAGCCGACCGCGAGGGAGACGCGGCCACCGTAGAGGAGCCGGACGACCTGGCTGCGCCCGATCTCGTCGGAACCCAGCAGGTAGGCGGGCGGATCCAGCGTCGGCTTCAGGTACGTGTTCAGGAGGTCCTGTTTCTCGAACGTGTAGTTGAAGATGTTCTGCGAGAAGATGTCCGCCGCCGCTGAGAGCAGCGCGAGAAGCAACAGGATCCCGAACGCGATCATCGCCAGCCGGTCGTGACGAAGCTTGTACCAGGCGTTGGACCACAGGCTTCGTGGCGGCCGCGACAGGATGGCTTCGGCGGCCGCGGGAACGCGGATGGCCGCGGTGTTCGTCGCCACGCTAGCCCGCCTTGATCCGCGGATCGACGATCGCATACGCGATATCCCGAAGGAGATAGCTGGCCACGAGGAGCGCGCTGACGAACATCGTCGCGGCCTGCACGATCGGATAGTCCTTCGCGATCGCTGCCTGGAACGTGAACTGACCGACTCCCGGCCACGAGAAGACCTGCTCAACGACCAACGCGCCGCCGACAAGCGCGGCCAGGATGCCACCGAGCGTGGTCACGACCGGAATGAGCGCGTTCCGCAGCGCATGAACGAAGACGACGGTGCGCTCGTGCAGACCCTTGGCGTGCGCAGTGCGGACGAAATCCTGGCTGAGGACATCGAGCGTCTCGGTGCGCAGGATGCGCGAGTAGTTCGCGATACCGGTGAGCGACAACACGAACGCAGGCAGAAGTATGTGCCTGAGGCGGTCGGGGAGGTCCCAGACGTCCTTGCCCACGGTGAGCATCCCCTGGCTCGGGAGCCACCGCAGCTGCACAGCGAACACGATGATGAGGACGAGGCCGAGCCAGAACGCCGGCACCGCGTGGCCTGCCACGCCAAAGACGCGGATCGCCCCGTCGCTCCAGGTGCCCCGCTTGAGGGCAGCGATGACCCCAAGGGGTACGCCAATCAGGAGCTGGAGGGCGAGCGCGACGACCGCCAGCTGGAGAGTGGCCGGCACGCGAGCCAGAAGGAGCTGGAACGCGTCCTGGTGGTAGATGAACGACTGCCCGAAGTTGAGCTGGACCATGGCGATAAGCCAATCGACGTACTGCAGCGGAAGTGGCTTATCCAGTCCGTACGCGTGACGTAACCGCTCGATGTCCTCACCGGTGATGTCGCGCTGACCGAAGACAAAGAATCTGATCGGATCGCCCGGTGAGAGTCTCACGATCACGAACGTGATGATCGAGATGCCGATCAGGGTGGGGATCGCGTACAACAGCCGACGCACTATGAAGTTGCGCAAGCGCTCCTCCGCGTTGGTGGGGGCACCCTCACGGGTGCCCCCACCGGCCTTACGTTGCTACTTCTTGATCCACCACTCCTGGACGTTGTAGACGGTCTGGAACGGCGCGGGTGTGAAGTTCTGCAATGACTTCTGCGAGACCGCCAGCACGTTGTTCGAGTACCCGAAGTTGTACGGCTGGTTCTCGTTCAGGATCTTGTTGAAGGTCTCGTAATTGGCCTTGCGAGCGGCAGTCGAGCAGTTTCCATCCGTCGGGTTGCGGCCTTGCTCGATCGCCTTATCCAACGCGGGATCCTTGAAGTATGTGAAGCCGAATCCCTCGACCTTGGTCGCAGGATTCGGGATCTGGCTCGAGTGCCAGATCGAGTACGGGTCGGGGTCTCCGCCGAGGCTCCAACCGATGATCGTGGCTTCGACCGTCTGATCGCCGGTGGTGAGCTTCGTCACGAGGCCTTGGAACGCTTCCGGACGTGCCTTGGCGTCGATGCCGAGCTGCTTGTACTGGTCGGCCGCGACCTGGGCCAGCGTCTCGCGCTCCTGGTTTCCGGAGTTCGTCGAGATCGTCAGGCTGAACTTCTTGCCGTCCTTGGCGAGGATCCCGTCGGATCCGGCGACCCAGCCGGCGTCCTTCAGAAGCTGTTGGGCCTTGGCCTTGTCGTATTTGTATTGCTCGAGGGCGACCGTTGGGTATGCCCACTGGACCGGAACGTGGTGAGAGACCTGCTTGGTCGCCTCACCAAAGACAACGGCCTTGATGACGGCGTCCATGTCGATGCCATACGCCAACGCCTGCCTGACGCGCTTGTCCGCCAGACCCACCGCTGAGGGACTCGCAGTGTTCCAGCCGATGAACGTGTATCCGAGGTTCTGGTACTTCGTGATCTTGACGCTGTCTACGGTCTGCACATCGGCGAGGTCCTTCGCGGTAATGGACCCGAAGGTCAGCTCGCCCGTCTTCAGGCCGTTGGTGACCGCCGTGGAGTTTGCGACGACCTTGTAGACATATTCGTCCACGTTGGGCGCGCCCTGCCAGTACGTCGGATTCTTGGCGAGGATGATCTGGTCGCCCTTACGCCATTCCTTGAAGCTGAACGGACCGCTGGCAACGGTCGGCGCCGTGTTCTCGATCGCGGCGTCGATGTCTTCCGGCTTGGATGTCGCGGTGACGTACTTGCCGAAGACCTGCGTCGGCAGCGTGTAGCCGATGAGCTGGATGATCGCGGGGCACGAGACCTTCGCCATCTTGACGGTCCACTTCTTCGGGTTCGCGGCGTCGATCGTCACTCCCGTGATCGTCGTGGCCTTGGCGTCCTTGTAGTCGTTGAAACCTTGAATGTCCTGGAAGTTCGACTTCCGCACCGTCTTCGCAGACTTGCCGACGGCCATCAATCCGGTCAGCCAGTCCTGCGCGATAACGGGCTTCCCGTCGGACCAGTTCACGTTGGCCTTGATCTCGAATGTGTAAGTGAGGCTGTCACTCGAGATGCTGAAGGTGGCCATCCTGGAGACCGGCTCTCCGGTCTTCGGGTCCTGGATCAGGATCGTGTCGTAGATGAGGGTGGTGATGCGGCCCGACGACGTGTCAGCCACCAGGATCGGCTGCATCGTGGCTATGTCCGACGTCGTGCCTTCGATGATCCGGCCGCCCTGCTGCGGCTTCTCGGTCCCGGTCGCTGCGGCCGTCGCCGACGGCGCGCCGCTGGCGCTCGGGCCACCCGACGTGCAAGCCGTCGCCACGAGGATCGATGCCGCGAAGATCGCGATCAGGACCTTTCCGGTGCGTTGCTTCGCTGTCATGTGTACCCCTCTCGCTCCTATTGCTCTACCCCACGTGATCGGTGGCAGAGTGTATCCAGCGGCACAGTCTGCCGCTCCACGCCGTGTAATACGCACAGCCGGGTCCAGCCGTTCACTTCAGGAATCAGCCCGCGCTGACGTTGGCGCAAGACAGCGTCCAGGGGAACCGGAGAGGGCTACCGGTGGACTAATCTTGGCCGGGCATGCGCTTCAAGGCTCTCGCCCGGCTCCTCGTCGTGGTCACCGCGTCCGTCCTCGTGGCTGGCCTGCCGTCAGCACATCCGAACGATCGGGGCCGCGAACCGAGCGCCGAGTGCCGGTCGCCAGCGCCACCGCTCGGCGCCCTGCCTCCGGCCGGGCCAGCGTGGTGCGATTCGCTCGCGCCCGGCATCGACACGGCGAATCGCAAGGCGAACAGCTGGTCGGACGGATTCGCTAGCGGCGTCTCGCACGCGCGCCTATCGGCGTCCTACCTCGTGTTCGAGGATGTCCGCCGCGCCACGACGAACGCGTCCACGAGCGTGTACCGAACGCAGGAATTCGCGCACAACGGACACTGGATGGTCGACATCGCGGGACATGGCGCGCCATCGGGCATCTACGAGGGCTCGGCCGCCGACTTCTACACCGGCCCGAACAACGGTGGGTCGCTCATGCGCCCAGATGCCGGCTTTCGGTTCGCGGACGGCCGTCTCGTCGTTGAGTTCGACGCATCGGCGGGCATGACGACGTACGACGATCGCGTGTGGCCGGAGATCGTCGTCACGACGGCGCCGGGCCCATCCGATCGTGAAACGAACGGGTGGTACGCAGCGGGACTCTTCGGTGGCTATCCAACAGTCGGCTGCGCCTTTCCCTCCGATCGGCTCTCTGAGTGCCGCATCTACGACACCGAACGGATCACCGCCAACCTGAGCGCACACGCCTCAGGCGGCGCGGCCAACGTATTCGGCGGCGCACCGACGAGCGAGCCGTTGAAGAGTGCGTGGCGTCTGTGCGGAACGGAGGACCTCGATACCGCCTGCCGCGATCACTTCCGGATCGAAATGGCTCGCGACTCGATAGCCATCTTCGTGAATGGCGTGCGATACATGGAACATCGCGGGCTGCCGCCCAGCGCGCAGATTCCGGACGAGCTACTGCGCTCGAGCGTGTACGTGTACTTCGCGAGCTGGGCATACCTCGTCGAGGCGACGGTGGCGCGCGTCCACTGGGGTCGCATCGCCGTCAATCCAGACCCTCTGATGCGGTAGGGACGCACCAGCCGGTTTGCGCTGCGGTCGCCAGCCGTTCACAGCGTCTGCATATCCGTCTGCGGTGCCGGGGCGCAGGCCACGACGAGAAGGGCAGCGAGCATCGCGGCCCGCAGACGGATCACGCCATCTAGGAACGAGAGGTCATGCGATCCAGTTCAGGCTGATCCTCTTCCGAGGTCTTGCCTCGAGATCCCGCACGGCGGTACTTGCCCACGATGATCGGCTTCATGCCCTTGCCGTCGGTGTCCATCTCGATCTTGAAGATGAGGCCGCCGTCCGCGAGCTCGAAGATCGTGTTGCCGCTTCCCTCTTGATGGAACTTCAGCGCGTCGCCTTCCCACTGGCCCGTCCCCGGGGCGCCCGGCGGGCTGCCGAACGTGTCGAACCAGTGCAGCGTGTAGTTCTTCTTCTTTGCATCCCACCCGATTACGCCGTGACCGGCGAGCAGGGTCGTTTCAGCTGACTTCTCGACGTAGTCCGTGACGATGAAGAGACCGCCCAGGTCCATGCGGAAATCGAACGTGCCGGTCGCCTCGGTTACGGTCGCGTGTGGCGAGCCTTGGATCTTCTCTTCCCCGATCCACTTGCCCGCCAGCTTCTCGAGCTTCTTGTGCTCCTCGCTCGGCTTTGGCTTCTCCATCTAAATCTCCTCTGATCTGTTCGAAGTCCCCAAGACACGACGCTCCGCGTCACTGGGGACATCAATCACGCCGCAGGGCGCGTGCCAGTTAGCAAGACCGCCGGACCGAGCAGGTGTGCTTCGCCGGGTGACGCGGCGAGCGGGATTCTCGCGAGCGAGAGTGGAGGGGACCCCGCCGGCAGCGCGGCGCACGATCAGCTGACGCGGCGGGGAGGCCAACTCGCGAGCGAGAACCCCGAGCCGCGGCAGGACCCGGCGAAGCGAACGCCGAAGCAGCTAATGCGCAGGATCACGCACCCGGGAAGTGACACGCCGCCCAGTGACGCGGGGCGTGCTCGATGAACTCCGGGTCCACCTCAGAGCAGATCGCCTGCGCCTTCCAACATCGCGTGTGGAACCGGCAGCCCGAAGGCGGGTTCACCGGTGAGGGCACGTCGCCGGTGAGGATGATGCGCTTGCGCTTTTGCTCCACCTGGGGATCGGGGATCGGCACGGCCGAGAGCAGCGCCTGGCTGTACGGGTGGAGCGGGTGCTCGTACAGGTCGATGCGGTCGGCGAGCTCGACGATCTTGCCGAGGTACATGACCGCCACGCGGTCGCTGATGTGGCGCACGACCGAGAGGTCGTGCGCGATGAACAGGTACGTGAGCTTGAAGCGGTCCTGCAGCTCTTCGAGCAGGTTGATGACCTGCGCCTGAATGGAAACGTCGAGCGCGGAGATCGGCTCGTCGGCAACGATGAAGTCGGGCTCGACGGCGAGGGCGCGTGCGACGCCGATGCGCTGGCGCTGGCCGCCCGAGAACTCGTGGGGATAGCGGTTCGTAAAGTACGGGTTCAGGCCGACGATCTTGAGCAGCTCCTGCACCCGTTCGGTCTTCGCGCGGCCCTTCGCGAGGTTGTGCACCTCGAGCGGCTCGCCGATGATGTTGCCGACCGTCATGCGCGGATTCAGCGACGCGTACGGGTCCTGGAAGATCATCTGCATCCGGCGGCGCATGCGACGCATCTGCTCGCCGCCGAGCGTCGTGAGCTCGGTGCCGTCGAACTTCACCGAACCCGAGGTCGGCTTGTAGAGCTGGAGGATCGCGCGGCCGGTCGTCGACTTGCCGCAGCCGGATTCGCCTACGAGGCCGAGCGTCTCGCCCTTCTCGACGAAGAAGTCGATGCCGTCGACCGCGCGCACCGCACCGACCTGGCGCTGGAAGATGATCCCCTGCGTCAGCGGGAAGTGCATCTTGAGGGCCTGCACCGTGAGGAGGTTCTTCCCGCTGTCCGCGGTCGCGGTCGAGCGGCTGCGCTGGATGAACTCGTCCTTCGGCGGCGTGGTGTTCGTCGTTACGGCCATCTCGTCACTCTCCTGGCGTTTCCGGGGTCGCGGTGACGGACGCGGTCTCCTGCTTGATCGCCTCGAGGAGCCTGGTGTCGCCGATCTCGCGCTTCCAATCCGTGTCGACGAGCCATCCGCCTTCCTGAGTACCCCAGCAGCGCGCCTCGTGATCGGACTTGGAGTTCGGAATGTGCTTCAGCTCTGGTTCCTTCTCGTGGCACACGTCATGGCGGTACTGGCAGCGCGGCTCGAACTTGCACCCCGGCGGCGGCGCGATGAGGTCCGGCGGCAGCCCTTCGATCGGCACGAGCTTCGCCTTGCGCGACTCGTCGAGGCGCGGGATCGAGCGGAGCAGGCCCCAGGTGTACGGCATCTTGGGATTCGCGAAGAGCTCAACGGTATCTGCCTTCTCGACGATCCGGCCCGCGTACATCACGTTGATGCGCTGCGTCATTCCCGCCACGACGCCCAGGTCGTGGGTGATGAGGATGAACGCGGTGCGGAACTCGCGCGCCAGGTTCTTCAGCAGATCGAGGATCTGCGCCTGAATGGTCACGTCGAGGGCCGTTGTGGGCTCGTCGGCGAGGATGAGCTTGGGGTTGCACGACAGCGCCATCGCGATCATCACGCGCTGGCGCATGCCGCCGGAGAACTGGTGCGGGTAGTCATCGACGCGCTTCTTCGCGCTGGGGATGTTCACCAGCTCGAGCAGCTCGATGGTCCGCTTACGCGCCTCGCTCTTGTCCATCTTGAGGTGGAGCTCGAGCGCCTCGGAGATCTGACGGCTGATCGTGAGGACCGGGTTGAGGCTCGTCATCGGGTCCTGGAAGATCATCGCGATGTTGTTGCCCCGGATCCCTCGGACATCGTCGTCGTCCATCTTCAGGATGTCCTGACCGTCGAACATGATCGAGCCTTTGACGATCTTGCCGGGCGGCTGCGGGATGAGGCGCATCAGCGAGAGCGCGGTCACGGATTTTCCGCAGCCGGACTCGCCCACGATGCCGAGCGTCTCCCCGGCGGCGACCTGGAACGTCACGCCGTCGACGGCGCGAACAACGCCATCACGCGTGAAGAACTGGGTGTGGAGGTCTGTGACCTCGAGTAGGTCAGCCAACGTCGGCGGAGTCTAGCCTAGGTCTTCATCCGCGGGTCCAGTGCGTCG
>JALYLT010000031.1 GCA_030774095.1 Chloroflexota bacterium | reverse complement strand
GCGCGAGCGCGCCGGCCACCACCACCGCGACCGCCGACGCGCCCGCGAGACGAAGCGCGGCCGCAACGAGCGCCGCCGCCAGCGCGACCGCGGCGTCGGCGCGGTGGCGAACGCCGATCGCGACGATCGCGACGAACACGGCGGTGATCGCGAAATCGATCCCGAAACGCTGCGGATCCTCGACGCCCGCGCCGAACACCGCGCCGAGAAGGGTTCCCGCGTTCCAGAAGCACCACAGGACCGTGCTGAACACCGTGTAATACGCGAGGTCGCGATGGCCGCGGCGGAACCAGCCGATCCCCATCGCGAATGCCTCGTCGGTGAGGACGTACGCGAGACCGAGGCGCCGGGGCAGCGAGACCGTCGCGACGAACGGGCGGATCGCGGCGGCCATCAAGAGGTGGCGCGCGTTGAGCAGCAGGACCGTGAGCACGATGAGTGGCACAGGCGTGCCGGTCCGGAGTAAGTCGACCATCACGAACTGCGCAGCGCCGGCGAAGACGATGACGCTCATCGCGCTCGCCTCGACGACCCCGAGCCCCGACTGTCGCGCGGTCAGGCCGAACGTGATGCCCACGACGATGGCCGTGACGAAGACCGGCCAGCCCTCGGCGATCGCGGCGCGACTCCCCGTCACGCTCCGAAGGGTACGAGTGCAGGAACGCGCTCGGCGTATCGCAGATAACGCTCGCCGAAGGCGTCTCGCAGGACTTTCTCCTCCGCGCCGATACGGACGGCGGTGAAGGGCACGACGAAGAGCGCGGTCGCAATGAGAAGCAGCGGACTCTGCAGCGTCAGCGATGCCCCGAGGTGGAACAGCACGATGCCGAGGTACATCGGATGCCGCACGAGCGCGTACGGGCCGTCGGTCTTCAGCGAATGGCCCTCGAACACGTCCATGCGGATGCCGTAGCTGCGGCCCAGCGACCACATCGCCCATGCCGCGAACGCCGCCGACGCGACGGCGATCGCGAGTCCCGCGTAGCGCAGGCTGTCATCGAGGTCGATCGCCAGCGGCTGGACGTATGCGATGACGAACGGCAGCCACACCAGAGGCGGGTAGTACTGGATCCACCACGGCGCGTCGGCGACGAGGAGGTGCGCGCGCTGACCGCGGAGGATCCGCAGCGCGGCGGCCGACAGGAAGATCACGTGGGCCGAGAGCAGCACCGCGATGCGCAGAGAACGGTCGTCCATTCGCATGATTCTCGCGGTCGTGTGAGAAGGCGTCGAAGGCCTTAAACTTGGGCGGTCACCGCCGCGTTCTCGGGCAGATTGAGCAGTGTGGTGAGCTCCGCTGACTGTAGATCAGCCGCCTCTGGCTGTGGGGGTTCGATTCCCTCTCTGCCCACCGATTTCTTCTAGTGACGACGGCCCTCTCGGGGCCGTCGTTCGTTTTCTACGCCGACCGCGAAAGGCGGCTGACTGTTGTGGAGGGCAGTTGACCAAAGGCGGTTTTGTGTGAAGGGTCGAGCGGATTCGGAAGTGCGAGACGATCGCGCACCGGAACGCGGTGGCTGTATCGCTCGACCATCTCCCAGCGTTCCCAGCCGCCTTGCCGCTTGAGGTCGAGGAGATTCGCACCTGGCACGCTCATGAAGTTCGTTGCCCAGGTGTGGCGGAGGATGTGCGCCGAGAAGGTGCGGATGCCGCTCCGCTCGCGCAGGCGGACGAAGAGCTTGGCGAAGCCGTCCACGTCGAACGGCTCGCCGGTGCGGGTGGGGAAGAGCGGCGCCTCCGCGTTCGCGGCGATGCGTGACTCGCGGAGGTAGCGGTCAAGCTCACGCCCGACCGCGGGATGGAAGTTGACGACGCGCTCGCGACCGAACTTGCTCGTCTCGGGCCGCACCGTGAAGCAGCCGCGCGCCAGGTCGAGGTCGCCGGTCCGTGCTTCGCGGAGCTCATTCGCGCGCAGGCCGGTGCCGGCGGCGAAGACGATGAGCGCGCGGTCTCGGCTGCCGGGTCTGCCGGCGGCGGCGATGAGCCGATCGAGGTCGTCGGTGGAAAGTGGTTGGCGCACGTCGTCGTCCACCTTGGTGCGCTTGACGTGCTTCAGCACAGAGACGCCGTTGTCGTCCGCGAGGATGTTGTCCTCGGCGAGGTAGCTCGCGAAGCGCTTGAGCGTCACCGCCGCGGCGCGCGCGGCGAAGGCGGATCCGTTCGGGTACTTCCGCGTCGGCTTGGTGATCCGCTCCTTGAGGTATGCGTCGACGAGAGGCTTGCTCACATCGCTGACCGTCGCCGGGCGTCCCTGCACGCGTTCGACATACGCGACGTACCCGTTCAGGTTCTCGCGGTACCAGCGTTCGGTGTTCGGCGAGAGGTCATAGTTCGCGCGGAAGAAGCTCGCGATGACGTGGATAAGCGGCGCGTTCTTCCTGCGCATCTCTTTCAGGCTCAGGACTCGTCCGTCTTCGATTGGAAAGGTTCGCATGCTCTCTCCCTTTCGGGAGCGGGAGGCTGACCCGCTGACGAGTCTATGCCGGGATCGTAGCCACCGAGGTTGCTCGCGGGCTGCGATTGCTCGCGCGTCTGGTGCGCGGCGCGAATGCGAGCGCGAGCGACGTCGAGCACTTCTTCGCCGACGTCCTCGATCATCGGATGCGCGCGATCCCGATCCACAACGTGGCACATCGGTTCAAGTCGGCCCATGTCCGCACCCGGGCGAAGGGCCGTGCGGCCCAGCACCATGCACCCCTTGAGATTCGCGTGCGGTCCTTCGCAGGCAAGCATTCGAGCGTGATAACCGAAAGCAGACTGGCTCGAGCATGACGCAGGTCACAGGGCGGAGCTGGGCCGCGCGGGGCGCTCGTCGCCGAGCAGGAGCCTCTCGAGGTCGCGCCGCCGGCTGCCCCCGAACGTCTCGACGCCGAATCAGGCAGTTGGACGCGGGGGCATTCAGGTGCGCAAAAGCGCCATTCGACGCGCCGTCATTGCCTCGTGTCGTTACACGAAGTAACGGGTATGTAGCAGCACCAGAGAACGCGGCTCATCGCGGAACGACCGTCATCTGCGGCGTATGTCGACTGATCGGCTCAAAGATTCGCGCTCGCGTGGGCACGGGCGGAGCGTCCTCGCCGCGAACATCATTTGTATTCGGACTTCGCTGCGGAAGATCTTCGTCAGGTCCGTGCGAGGAGTCACGTGGGGGATGGACACGAACTAGGGCAACTGGAGCTGAGCGATGCCTGCTTGTGCGCTACTCAACCGATGAAGATTTCGCTTGACACGTAGAGCGTGACTGAGCAACTGTGCCGTCGCCCGACGCGAGCCGGAACAATCGCGGCACCAGCATCCAGCGGTTCCGTCTCATGTCGTGTGACGCGAGGGAGGGACTCTGGTGGCGAAGGAAGTATCCGCACGGCATGCGCTTGGCCGTGCGACGACTCGTGTGCTCATCACCGCGCTGCTTGTGAGCTCGATCGTCATCGGTCCGCCCGCATTGGCTCCGGCGCAGCCGGCCGCCGCGGTCGACGCTGATTATCTGCACAACCCACCGACCGGATGGACGGCCTACGGCATCGGCCCGCGCACCACATGCACCGTCAACGTCACCTGCGATGGCAACGACGCCACAGGTACCGAAGGAAACTACGGTGGTGGGACCAACAGTTGCGCGTACGCCACGCTGCACGGCGAGACCCGCTACAACTGTGTGGACTTCTTCCAGTGGACACGCTCCTCTGGAATCAGCGCATTCGACATTCAGAGCGTGCGGATCAACATGGCCTTCTGCACGTCGGGATGGGCAGAGCCAAGCTGGACTTCCTGCGGCGGCGGTTCGACGGAGTCGGTCTACGCCATCGGGATCTTCAACCAGCCCGCGAGCGGTTTCTGCGGAACCGACGAGAACACGGAGTACCTCTGGTACATCGTGGGCTCAAGCGGCACAACCTACGACAGCGGAATCCTCAACCTCACGACGCCCCTGCACGTTGTCAACAACACCATTTCGTGCCTCCGCGTCGTGTTCAATCGAACCAGCGGAACGAAGGACGCCTCGTGGGTTGTCTACAGCTTTGAGGCGTGGGCCTCCGACGCGACCGACTACGGCAGCGACAAGCCATTGGGCTGGGTGTGGAGCAGCGCCTTCTCTGAGGATCCCGTGAATCTCGCGACGGGCAACTTCGTCCATCAGACGGTGGACCTCACGATGCCCGGTCGACTGCTCGGGCTCTCCTTCGGGCGCTTCTACAACTCCGCGGACGAAATCACCGGACCGCTCGGACCTGGCTGGACGCACGGCTTCAACTGGAGGCTCACCGATGCTGGCGCGACGGTCGATGTGCGCCGCGGGGACGGCGCGGTCAATCGGTTCACGCGCAACCCGGACCTCACGTACTCACCACCCCTCGGGGTGTTCGACACGCTCGTCAAGAACGGCGACGCGACGTACACGCTGACGCTGACCAACCAGCAGGCGTTCGCGTTCTCCAGCGGCGGAGCGCTAACGCGGGTCAGCGAGCCAGCCGGCAATCACATCGATCTCTCGTACACGTCAGGCAACCTGACGACGATGACCGACGCGGTCGGTCGCGCTGTGACGCTCGGCTACGACGGGTCGAACCGCCTGAGTCAGGTGCAAGATCCGATCGGTCGCAAGGTTACCTACGCGTACGACGGATCTAGTCGTCTGATCACCGTCACCGACAAGATCGGCAACGCGACTGGCCAGACCCCGACCGACCACCAGTGGCAGTACGCGTACGACGGCACCTCGCGACACCTCACGACCATCACCGATCCCGACGGCCGGGTCCGGGTCACGAACAGCTACGACTCCCAAGGGCGCGTCTTCGAACAACGTGACGGTGAGCTGGCGCTGACGACGTTTGCCTACACGCCGGGTCAGACCATCGAGACCGACCCGCGGAGTCGTGCCACGACCTACACCTTCGACAGCCAGTTTCGCGAACTGTCCGAGAGCATCGTCGTGTCGGGTACAGCGCGAACGCTCTCGTATACCTACGACGCTGCCGGCAACCGCGACAGCGTGACCGACCGGAACGGCAAGCGCACCGACTTCACATATGACACCAAGGGTAATTTGCTGACGAAGACCGATCCCCAGGTCGACATCGCGATCCCGCGTTACGTCACCACGTTCCACTACGACAGCAAGAACAACCTCGACCAGATCACGGATGCCCGCAACTTCGTCACCACTCACACCTTCGACCCGACCAGCAACGTCAAGCTCTCGACCACGCAGCAGATCACGGCGGGACCCGCGACGTACGCGGTGACCAAGTGGGAGTACACCGACGCCGCCAACCCCGGGATGCCAACGAAGGTCATCGCGCCGCGCGGCAACACGACGGGCAGCCCGAACTACACGTACTCCCAGAGTCTCACCTATGACGCAGTCGGCAATCTCATCCAGCGCATCGACGCTGATGGGGCGAAGACCACCTTTGGCTACGACGGCGTCGGTCGGCAGACGACGCTAGTCGATCCCGACGGCTACGCAGCCGGTGGCGTACCCGCCGAGCACACCTGGACCACCGTCTACGACGAGAACGACCGCGTCACGCAGACGGTCGATCCCTTCGGTCACGCCGCGCTCACTGGCTACAACGCCAGCGGCGACGTGATGTCGTCGACCGACCGCAACGGCAACGTGACGGCCTACGACTACGACGACAACGCGCGTCTCTCGACCGTCGCGCAGCAGCCCGACCCGGTCGGGCAACCGCTCCTGGTGTACACGACATCGGTGGTGCGGGACGACAACGGCAACGCCACGCAGGTGATCCAGGGCAACGATGTTGCCACCGACTACGGCTACGACGAACTGAACCGACTCACCAGCATGACCACCCATCCCACGCCATCGACCCCGAAGACCACCACGTACGTGCTGGACGGCAACGGCGACACCACGACGCGCACGACTCCGGATTCTGTCGCCACGACCTACACGTACGACGCGCTCAGTCGACTCAAAACGATTGCTGCTGCGGGCCTCGCGACGATCACGTACGGCTACGACGAGCTGAGCCAGCGAACCTCGATGATCGACGGGACGGGCACGTCGACGTATCAGTACGACGGACTCGGCCGCCTGACCCAGGCGGTGCAGCCCAACGGCACGCTGAGCTACCTGTACGACCTCGACTCGAATCGCACCAGGATCACCTACCCGACCGTGGGCAACGTGACGTACGCGTTCTCGGCCGGCGGACGCCTCAACACGGTGACCGACTGGGCTTCACGCCTGAGCACGTACACCTACACCGCGACGGGCCGGGCCAAGACCCTCGCCCTTCCGAACGGCATGACCACGACGTACACGTACGACCGCGCGCAGCGGCTGACGAGCGTGCTCAACGCGACAGCGAGCGCGACGATCAGCGGCGACATCTACGCGCTGGACAACGAAGGCAATCGCACGGCGATCGACGAGATCCTCAACGGCATCTCGGCGGCGAGTGCGAAGGTCAACTCGGACACCGGCACGGTCGTCCAAGATCATCCGGAGATCGCGGTCGGCGCGGACAGCGCGAGCTACCTGATCTGGGACGACGCGCGCACCGGCAACGCCGACATCGAGTTCTCACGGTTCGATCCGGTGGCGGGTACGTGGAGCGCCAACGTCAAGGTCAACACGGACGCCACGACGCGTATCCAGCAGAACCCGGCCGTCGCTGTGGATGCATCCAACAACGCGTACGCCGTCTGGCAGGACGAGCGAAACGGCGTGGGCAAGGCAGACATCTATTACTCGCGCCGTCCATCGGCGACGGGCGCCTGGAGCACGCCGAACCTCAAGGTCAGCGACGACCCTGGAGCGAATGGCGGTGCGGTGCAACGCAACCCGCGCATCGCCGGAACGGCTGCGGGCGCCGAGACGGCCGTGTGGGTCGACCTCCGCTCGAGCCAGAACAACATCTACTCGTCGACGCTGAGCAGTCCGTGGACGGCTTGGGCAACCAACAAGAAGATCACCGACAACACTGCCGCCGCCAAGGACTTCCCGGACGTTGCAGTCGGGTCGGACGGCACCAGCTACGCCGTCTGGCAGGACAGCCGCAACGGCAACGCCGACATTTTCTACTCGACCTTGACCTCGGGCGGCGCCTCGTGGGCCGCGAACGTGAAGATCTCGGACGATCCCGGCACGACCGCGCAGACGAAGCCCCGCATCGGCATCGACGGCGCTGGCACGCTCGTGGTCGCGTGGATCGACGCCCGCACCAGCCCCGCTCGGATCCGCGTCGCGCGCAAGCCCGCGACTGGGGCATGGACAGCCTCGGTCGAAGTCAGCCCCTCTCCCGCCAACGTGCAGTCGCTCGCCCTGTCCGTGCGTTCCGATGGCAGCGCCTGGATCGCATGGGGTGACATCCGCGCCGGTGCGAGCAACTCTGACATCTGGGGCTCGCGCTACGACGCTCTCGCCAACACCTGGTCACCGGCGCAGCGGCTGGATGACGCCGCGGGCACGACCGCACAGCTCAATCCGACGGTCGCGTACACGGCCACCGAAACGATGTTCAGCTGGCGCGACAACCGGCTCAACGCCAACGGCGACATCCAGGCCCGCCGCGTCGATCACTTCACGCTCAGCTACGACGGGCTCAATCGCCTCAAGGCGATCGCCGGCCCGGTCGCGGAGAGCTTCACCTTCGACGAAGCGTCGAACATCCTCACCCGCACGGGACCGAGCCAGACCGACATCTACGACGAGGCGAACCGACTGACCAGCGACGGGACGCTGACCTACACCTGGTCAGACGCTGATCGCCTCAGCAACCGCGGCGCCGATGTGTTTGGCTACGACGCGCTCGATCGTCTAACAAGTTCGACAGTTGCCGGCACGGCACGCACGTACACCTCGAACGGCGACGGACTCTTGCAGAGCCGCACCCAAGGCACGACGACGACCTTGCTCTGGGATCCGTCCTCGGCGGTGAGCCGCCTGCTCAAGCTTGGCGCAAACAACATCGTGTACGGCCTCGGACCGCTGTATGCCGTCCAGGGTTCATCGACGGTGACCTTTGCCCGCGACGGCAGCAAGAACGTCCGCGCGGAAGTCTCCAGCACCGGCGCGGTCACCGGCGCCTGGCGCTACCGCGGTTACGGTCAGATCGCTGCGTCGAGCGGATCAGCGACCCCATCTTATTTCGGTCTCGCCAACGAGTTGTTAGATCCCAGCGGTCTGTACTACATGCGCGCAAGGTGGTACGACCCGGCAGTCGGGCGATTCCTGAGCAGGGATCCTCTAAAAGGCAAGCCACAGAATCCGGTGACCCTAAACGCGTATATGTACGCGGCTGGCGACCCCATAGCGTTCACCGACCCGACGGGCTTGGACCCCGAAAGCGACGAAGATCCCGGAGTGGGTTGCCAGGTTCTGTTCTGCAACGTACTGACACGGACATACGGTGACGACTACGTTGTCGTGGGTCGTTCCGCGCGACAAAGCGCCGTTGTGTGTGGAACGAACACGTTGACCAGCATCTGTTGGATTCACCTGAATGCGCCCGAGAGGAGCAGTGCGAAGAAAGGCGAGCCCGCCTCGCCAGATTCAAGTGCGCCAAGTGGCCGAAAAAGGAAGTGGGCCGGTCTTTCCGACGACCAACTCAAGATGACGAACCAGGCATACATCAGTGCCTACAGAGCCGGATGGATCAATCGCGAATTCCCAGGCGAATGGAAAATGCGAACGGTCCTGGAAGCTCTCGAGACCGGACCGTCCAAGGTCCGCAAACTCCTCATTGATCAGAACCCGAAGTACCTGAAGTAACGAAGTTATCGTTGATCAGATGTGGTTTAGCAGCGTCCTGAAGTTGGCGCACTTGGTGGAAGGCCGTGGCCTTGTCTCTGAGGAACGCAGTGTCATGGTCTTCCGCGCGGACGACGAGGATGGGGCCCTGCTTCGCATCATTGAACTAGCCCGTGCTCGAGAGGAGCGCCACGTCAATGGAGCAGGCGAGAAGGTCAGGTGGACTGTCAGCCAGATCGTCACCCTTGACCTCATAGCGGAGGGGGGCGACCTCGGCGATCGAGAAGTCTTCTCTGAGATCGTGCCGCTGACGCAGCCTGATCCAACGGTGCCCTTCACGATCGCGTACCCGCTTCAACACGCGAAACCGTACCAGACCGGCGTCTGAAAAAAGATTGGGCGCGTTCGGCTCGAAGCAGACCGGCGCGGTCCTGAACCCTTCTTATGGAGCACCTTGCCCGACCTGCTCGAACAGCCAAGGTGGCAAGCTCAGTTGGTATTCTCTTGAGATGAAGAGTTTCTATGGTTGGGATTAGCAGCAGCGAAATCTTGGCGCGACAGCTTGCCATTTGCGAGCGATTTGGCGTAGTGCCTGTGCCTCCGGAAAGTCTGCAGAAAGTTGGACTTTCGAAAACCGCACGTCATCGCGCGAACTGGCCGCTGCATGGTCTTCGACATCCAGTTGTTGGCGACACGAGTGGGTACTACGTATGGGCGGGAGAGGAGATGGACACGCGGCCCGATTTCTTTGAGCCTGTTCATATCAGCCATTTGGCGACGGTCTGTCCGGACATCCTTCCGTATCTCGCCTTACCGCCTGGTTGGCGTTTTCTGATCGCTCCCGACCATGAGGACATTTGGCAAGACGAGTCTCTGCTACGCACTTGAACTTGCGACGTTTAGACGCGCACTCTGACGACCTCGGCGTCCTCGGCATGATGGAGAGCCCCATAGGTTGGCGGAGTTGGTTCGGGGAGCACACCAAGCACCGGTCCACCCGGCATGCTTAGGGCAGACTGCGATAGGAAAGGGGAGTTGGTCAGCCTCCCTACTCCCTGCTGAACAAAATGGGCAACTGACTGTTTCGTAAAAACGCGGTCTTCCGGGCGTCGATCTGTTGAAATCGCTGTGAATCTCGGGAACCAATGCGCTCTGGCTCTGATTTGACTGTAGATCAGCCGCCTCTGGCTGTGGGGGTTCGATTCCCTCTCTGCCCACCGATTTTTTTCAATGACGACGGGCCGATCGGGCCCGTCGTTCGTTTTCTACGCCGATCGATCGAGGCCCCATCGCTCGGTTCTAGCGCGCGCCGACTCCCGCAAGGATGCGCTCGGCGCCACCGTCCGCGAACGGGCTCAATCCGAACCAGCGGCTGAACAGCGGACGCGCGTCGTCATCGCCTTCGAGTCGGATCGAACCGGCGGTGATCGCGTCGGCGAGGCCCAGGCGTCCGAGCCACACCGCCGTCAATGCCGCGAGGTCGGCGTCGACCGCGAGCTCCACGTCGAAACCTTCATCGGTGAAGCACAGCTCCACCATCTGAGGCTCGAGCCGCAACCAGAACGACCGCCGCGGTCGCCGGAAATCGAAACGGACCACTGTCCGGACGTGCCGGAGGGCCTGGACCTGCACTCGCCGCCGGATGAACCACATCAGCAGCACGGGGTCGAGCTTTCCGGGAGGCAGGTTCGTGCCGCCCCAGCGGTAGCCCCACGCCCCGAGTGCCTGTACCACCGGTCGCAGCTCCTCACCGGCTGGGGTCAGGTGGTAGCTGGAGCCGCGCGCGTGCTCCATGGGCTGTCGTTCGATGACGCCTGCGGCGATGAGCGACGCGAGGCGCTGGGTCAGTAGGTTGCGGGAGATCCGCGGAAGTCCCAGCTGCAATTCGCTGAAGCGATGGCTGCCGTTCATCAGCTCGCGCAGGATGAGCGGCGTCCAGCGCTCAGCGAAGATCTCCGCACCACGAGACACCGGGCAGAACTGACCGTAATCGGGCATGTGCCAAAGTCAACGCCTTGCGCGCACAGCCTGCAAGTTCATTTTTTGGACTATCGCCACACCAAGATGGCATCGATCGTTCCACTCGGCCGGAACGGCCTTGGGAGGTACGGCGATGCGTCAGTTAGGAGTATCTACCGTTCGCGGGTTGGCTTTCACGTGCGTGCTCGTGCTCGCGCAATTGAGCCCGATGGCCGTAATGAGACCGGTGGCCGCAAGCCCCGATGTGGTGCTGCAGTGGGACGCGACGGCGGTCGCCACGGTGGCCAGTCAAGCCCCGTACGCGCAGGCGCGCTACATGGCGATCACGCAGCTCGCGGTATTCGAGGCCGTCAACGCGATCACGGGTGACTACGCGCCGTATCTCGGGACGATCGATGCGCCGGACGGCGCGTCGGCCGAGGCGGCGGCGGTGGCTGCCGCGTATGCGGTCCTCATTCATTACTTCCCGGGGAACGCGGCGGTCGAAGCGGCGCGCGTGAGCACGCTCGCCTTGATCGCGGACGGCGCGGCCAAGACCGACGGGATCGCGACCGGCACGGCCGCGGCCCTAGCGATGATCGCTCTGCGCACGAACGACGGATCGGCACCAGTGACCAACAAGCTGCCCGGTCCGGCCGTGCCGGGCGAATGGCAGGCGACGCCGGGTTGTCCAGCCGCCGGCGGGATCTACTTCAACTGGCAGAACGTGAAGCCGTTCGGCATCGCGAGCGCAGCGGACTTCATGCCCGGTCCTCCGCCGTCGCTGACCAGCAACAGATACACGAAGGACTACCTCGAAGTGAGGACGGTCGGCGGCCAGAGCAGCACGGCACGGCCACAGGATCGCGCCGACGTGGTGCGGTTGTACGCCGCGACTTCGCCGAGCCGGGTGTTCAACTCCGTGGCAGCGCAGGTGTCGCTCGCGCAGGGACGCTCGCTCTCGGAGAACGCGCGCGCCCTGGCCCTGCTCAACATGACCATCAGCGACAGCCTCGTCTCGTCGTTCACGGCGAAATACCACTACAACTTCTGGCGCCCTGAGACCGCGATCCGTGCCGGTGATACGGATGGCAACGCGAAGACCGACGTCGACGCGACCTTCGCACCTTTCATCGTCACGCCGTGCTTCCCGAGCTATCCGTCCAACCACGCGAGCGGAAGCAACGGTGGCGCCGAGATACTGAGGCGCCTGTACGGGGCCGGTGGCCACTCCATCACGCTGTCGAACCCCGCAGTGCCGGGCGTCGAGCTGCACTACACGACCTTCAAGCAGATCACCGACGATATCGACGACGCGCGTGTCTACGGCGGGATCCACTTCCGGTTTGACCAAGAGGCGGGCGGTCGTCTGGGACGCGAGGTGGCGACCTATGTCAGCAAGCACAATCTGCGGGGCCCTGACGATTCCGAGTAGTCCGATCGAGGGATGAGTTCCGAACGAGCGGCGCCGCAGCGGCGCCGCTCGTCGGCTCTCTGCAGGAACTGCGGCGCATGAGCCTACCGCGCGAGAAGCGCGTGGAAGGATCGACGCCCCGCGACGAGCGACCCGGCGGCGAGCGGCGCGCCGAGCACGAACGCGAGCAGCGGCCACGCCGACAGCCACGGACGCGCCTGGGCCATCGCCCAGTACTGCGTCGCGAGATGGCCGACCTGACGATCGCTGAGCACGGCCGGTGAGGGCAGCGGTGCGGTGACCACCAGGCGCAGCCCTTCCGCGAGGATGAACGCGCCCGCGAAGGCAAGACCCAGCGCGAGTGGCGAGCGCGTACGCGTTCGCACAAGGTCCACGGCGAGCGCGCCCGCGACGATTAGAGGCGCGAACGCCGCCGGCGGCCAGTCGAGCGCCGAAAGCAGGAAGAAGCCCACGAGGTTCAGCGCCGTGTACGCGAGTGCCACGATCGTCGCTGCGAAACGCTGCCGGAGCAGCACCTCGCCCGCGGCGAGCGCGAACGGGATCGTGGCGCACACGATCACCGGATAGAGAAGCGCCTCGCGCGACCAGGCGAATACGTAATAGAAGTTCATCCCGAATACGAACGTCCCTGCGAGGCCGCCGAGGAAGAGCGCAACGAGCGCGGACCGCCACCGCGCCGCGATCCGCGGTATGTCCAGCGCCGCGGCCGCCGCCCAGCCGGAGTACGCAAGCACCGCGCCGCCTACGGCGACGAGGTGAGGTGGGCTCCAGATGTCCACGTCGCGGCCGAGCATGCGGTGCCAGAGATCGTCCAGCGGCGCGGCGGAGATGATGGTCAGTGCACCAAACCCGACGAGGGCGAGGCTCCGCTCCACGTGCAGGGGTCCGATCGCGAGCTCGCGCGATCGCGCCTGGCGGCCACGCCATGCCGTGGCGATCGCCACCAGCGACGAGACACCCACGAGCGTCGTTCCGATGTACATCGCCACATGCGGCGCGCTCCAGAAGGTGTCCCGACCGAGCGCGCGGTGCCACGCGACATCCCAGGTCGATCCGGCCCAGCCGAGGCCGAGGCCGACCAGACCCAAGATGAGCGGCGCGAGCTCGAGTGTTCTCGCTGAGACGCGGATGCGCGGGCGGCGCAGGGCGATCGTCGCCATGCGACTAGCCTACGGCGTCTTTCCGTCCAGGATGGTCATCAGCACCTGCGTATCGATGTTGCCGCCTGACACGACGCAGACCACCTTGCCCGACCCCGCGCGCCCGGCCAGCGCCGCGGCGACCGATGCGGCACCCGCGCCCTCTGCGACGACCCGATTGCGCTCGACCAAGAGGCGCACCGCGGCGGCGACCTCGTCGAGCGAGGAAACGAGCGCGCCATCGAGCAGCTCCCGCGCCAGCGCGAACATCTCGGGAAAGACGCGCGGCCCGCCGATCCCGTCGACGAACGTCCGTGTCTGCTGGATCTCGCTGGCCTCGCCCTTCGCGAGCGATGCGCTGAGCGGCGCGGACGTCGCGACCTCCGCCGCGAAGATCTTCGTGCTGGGCCGCAGCGCGCGTATCGCGGAGGCGATCCCGCACGACAACCCGCCACCGCCGAACGGGATCACGACCGCGTCGACGTCCGGCAGGTCTTCGAGGATCTCGAGACCGATCGTGCCATTGCCGGCCATGACGGCGTCGTCGCTGAACGCGTGCACGAAGAGGCCGTCGATGCCGGCGCGCTGCCGCGTGCGGAAGGTGTCGAACCATTCCTCGTGCGTGACCTTCACGACGCGACCGCCCATGCGCTCGACGGCCGCCAGCTTCGTCGCGGGCGCGCCGTCCGGGACCACGACCGTGCACGGGATCCCGAGCCGTCGCGCATTCCAGGCGATGCCCTGCGCCATGTTGCCCGCGCTCGCCGTCCACACGCCGCGCTCGAGGTCGGCCTTCGATGCCAGGGCCATGCGGTTGCTCGCGCCGCGGATCTTGAACGATCCGATCGGCTGCAGATTCTCGAGCTTGAGGTAGATCTCGGCTGGGGCCTCGGCATTGAGCCGCACGAGGGGGGTGCGGATCGCTGCGCCCGCGATGCGCTCGCGCGCCGCTTCGATGTCGTGGAGTGGGATCACGATCGCGTTCGGTCCTAGCCCTTTATCGCGCTGCTCGCGGCACTCCG
>JALYLT010000030.1 GCA_030774095.1 Chloroflexota bacterium | reverse complement strand
GTCGCGGTGGTGGTGGCGGGAGCGCTCGCGCCGCTCGTCGCGTTCGCGATCCGCGAGGAGCAACGGTGACGGTGTGGGTCGCGATCGTCGCGTCGGGCATCGTGACGTATCTCACGCGTGCCCTGCCCCTCGTGCTCACGATGCGCGCGAGCGCACCGAGCCGGCTCCGCCGCTACCTGGACTCGTTACCCACCGCGATCATCGCGGCGCTCGCGGGCGCCGGCATCGCGGTGCCTGATGCGCAGCCGACCGGCGGCGCTGAGATCCTGGCGGCGCTGATCGCCCTCGCGGTCGCCGCCTGGCGACGCAACCTCCTCTTCGCGGTGATCGCAGGCGTGGCCGCCGTGGCCGCGCTCCGAGTCGTGGGTCTCTAGGGCAGCGGAGTACCGTTTCCGGCGTGGACGGTGGGCTCATCCAGTGGATCTGCGTGCGGGAGGCTCATCGCCATACGCCGCCGCCCGATCAGTCGACGCCGTTCAACATCCACGACCAAGGCGGTTGGGCCTACTGCCCGGCGGGAGCGACGCAGAACCATCTTTGGTATCGCACCGGCGGCATCACCAGGGCCGGCCTGGACCGCTTCACCTGGCCGCGCGAGGACGAGGTCGGCCGCTGAGCGGCTAAGCGGGCTCGCGCCAGCCAGATGGAACATTTGGGCCTTCTCCGGCGTTTAGATAGGTGATGAGAACTTCTGGACTCCCCTGCCGCGCCAATCCCGACTGCGAAGTCGTCTTCAGCCTGAGCCATCAGGACTCGATGGAGGCGCTCCGCCAGGCCGCGTCCCTACGCGACGCCCATGAGCTCGAGGTGCACGACTACCGGCATGTCGCGACTACGACGCTGTCCGGCGCATCGACCTTTGCCCAGGGCCCTGCCGCTCGCAGAGGTCGGGGCCGCAAGCGCTCCGAAGAGCTCAACGTTATCTAGCCGCCGGCGGCCCGTGCCCGCCCCGTGAGCTTCGAGCGTCTCTGTTCCTCTACACCCTCGACGTATCGCAGCGGTCCATATCGCCAGTCGTATAGCCCGTTTTGAACCACTGCTGACGCTGCGCCGAGGTTCCATGCGTGAAGCTGTCGGGGGTCACTCTGCCCTGCGTCTGCTGCTGGATACGGTCATCGCCGACGGATGCGGCCGCGTCGATCGCCTGGGCGATCTCCGCGTCCGTTGGCGCCGTCATATAGCCGGTGTCGGCGGCGTGCTTGGCCCACACGCCGGCGAGGCAGTCGGCCTGGAGCTCGACGCGCACTGAGGCTTTGTTGCTGGAGCTCTGTTGCAGCAGGCCGAGCTCATCCTGAACGTGGTGACCGTATTCGTGCGCGATGACGTAGCCCTCGGCGAATGGTCCACCCTGGGCGCCGAACCGCGACTGCAGCTCATCGAAGAAGCTGATGTCGAGATAGACCTTCTGGTCGGTCGGGCAATAGAAAGGTCCGGTCGCCGTGCTCGCGGTACCACACGCGGCCTCGGTGTATCCGGTGAAGATCACCGTCGCAGCCGGCGAGTAGGCCTGGAGGCCGCGCCGGTTGAACTCGTCGCCCCAGTACTTCTGCACGCTGTCGACGAAGCCAACGACACGGCAGTCCGCGCGCTTGTTCGCATCGGCACCCGTGCGACACTCCTGCACCGATTGGGCACCTTCGATCGGGGGTTGGGAGCTGGTGTCGATCAGGCCGGTGGGATCGACGCCCAGGAGTATCGCCGCGATGAGGATGATGATCCCCACCGCGCCGCCGCCGACCATGATCGGACCGCCACCGCCCGAGCCATATCCGCCCCGTCCGCGACGGTCTTCGACCTGCGACGGGTCGAGCTGGGCGTCTGGGTTGAAAGGCACAGACAACTGTCCGGCAAGACGCGGGCCACGCGTGAAGAGAGTTAGCGGTCTATTGCGCCGGTGGGGCGAAAACGGCCTGCGCTGCGCCGCGGATCGCGTCGATCAGCATTGACGGAGCCGAGTCCTTGGTGATGCACGCATCGACCCCGATGGCTCTGGCTCGAACGCACGCATCGCTGTCGAGGGTGTAGAAGACGATACCGATGCGGCTTCCGTCCTGTCGCAGCGCCTCGGCCACTTCGAGACCACTGAGATCGCGCATCTCCGAATCGAGGACGAGCACGTCCGGGCGCGTCGCGTGCACGAGGCGAAGCGCATCGTGGCCGTCCTTCGCGACGCCGACCACGGCCATGCCAAGTTCCGCGTTGAGCAAGTACCGGAGGTTCTCCCGGATCGATGGGTGGTCGTCCGCGACGACGATCCGCAGGGTTCGGGCCGGAGCGGACATGCCGGCAGTTTAGACCGAAAGTTGATGCGGCTGAACCGGCGTCGCGGCCGACTGACCAAGGTAGCGCGGCTCGCCCGCCGGTCGCCTCGGCACTGAGACGGGACGCAGCAATTCCGGCCCTACGCTTTGTCCTGTGGTCTCGAGGCGAAATGCCGTCGCTGCCGCCCTCGCAGCTCTCGTGGTCGGCGTGGTCCTGGGCGCGGTCGGGGCGTCGGCATGGCCGCGGCCACTGGTGACGCTGCCGAGCCCTAGCCCTGTGCCGACCCTTCCTGCCCCGACCCCGACCCCGATACCGACCTTCACGCTTCTCCCGACGACTCCGACCCCGTCGCCGACGATCGCCCCGACGCCCACGGTGGCTCCGCCGCCGACTCGCACCAAGCAGCCCCAGCCGACCACACGTGTCGCCGGCGACAGGCTGCTGCCCTACTACTTCACGGCGCGGCTCACCTTCCCGTCCATGTACCCATCGCCGCAGATCGACTTCGATTTTGCCTCGGACGAGGACGGCGACGCGTTCTTCCGTGGGCTCACTCCGCTGGGCCAGCCGATCTTCACGGTCCGTGAAGACTTCTTCATGACTTCACGCACGGCGTACCACGAGATCGGTCACTACTACGAAGCGTTGCTGAATCGCAAGGACGCGAGCGTCGATTGGCGCGCGAAATACTGGGCCTTCCGTGGTTTCCCGGGAACGTGGCAGCAGGCCGCGGCCGAGGCGGCGGTGATGACCGGTTCGGCGCAGTGGATCCATCAACCACAGGAGTCCTGGGCCGAGGCGTTCAGCATCGCGATGGTCGGCGGCGGGCAGGAGAAGACGCTCGACTACGGCAGAACGATCAACCCCACCGCGACAAAAGCCTTCTTTATCTCGCTACTCAACTAGTGCGCTGAGCGAAGCGCGCTTACCTGGGCGATCACGGCCCCAGCGCCGGTCAACGTCGTCGCCCAGTTCCAGAGCTCGCCAATCGGCCACAGCGTCTGGCACGGCGTCGGACAGAACGCGAACGTCGTGCCCAGTCCGAGACCGACGTTCGCGAGCAGCGTCAGGACGAGCGCGACCCAGACGCCACGACGCTGTCCACGGGCCATCGCGATGAGCGCCCAGGCCCAGACGCCGAAGACGAGCGAATACGCAACGAGCGTCGGGAACGCGCTCGCGGCATCACTCATGAGGCCCAACTCGGGATAGACGATTCCCCAGTCGATGAACGTGCGGCCGAGTCCGACAACGAACGCAAGAAGCGACGGCCAGACCAGCATCCCCGGGAAACTAGACCGCGCGCGGCACACATCACCTAGCCTGCTGATTCTCCGCGAATCGGGTCTGCTCGACGCGTACCTCGCTGCGTGAGCAACTACAATTCTGTCGGCTTCCAGATGGGCTGATGATGACTGAACAGGGATCGTTCGGCCCAGCCGACAACGCTCAAATGGAACGACTGGAACATCCGGTCCGAATTCCGGGGAGGCGACGGTGACTATCACCATGAAATCGTTTCGAACGATCGTGACCTGGACAGGCGCGGCGGCACTATCGTCATCCCTGATCATCGCGTGTGCAGGCAACGTCGCTACTGCCCCCGTCGCTAGTACCCCTGTCGCCGCTGCCATTGCCACTGCGTCGGCCAGCCCCGGCCCTGAAGTCAAGCTCCTGTCTGCAGGAGGTTTGAAGCCGGGTGTCGACGCACTCACCGCCGACTTCGAAAAATCGACGGGAAGCAAGCTGACAGTCGCATACGGGACAGCGGGTGCCGTCGTAGACCGTTTCCAAAAGGGCGAAGCCGCCGATGTGGTGATCGCGCCCGGGGCGCAAATCGACGAGCTTCAGAAGCAAGGCAAGGTGGTTCAGGGGAGTCGAGTCGATATCGCAAAAGTCGGCATCGGCATATTTGTGCGCAAGGGCAGCGCTAAGCCAGACCTCAGTTCGGTCGAAGCCTTCACCCGCTCGCTGTCGACCGCGAAAACCATTGTCTATGTCGATCCGGCCAGTGGAGCTGCCAGCGGCATCTACATGGCGAGCCTGATCGACCGACTGGGGCTGGCCGCGGAGATGCAGCCAAAGACCAAATTGTCTCCGTCGCCCGATGCGCCACTGTATGAGAGCGTTGCCAGCGGCGAAGCCGACCTCGGATTTAGCCTCATCACCGAAATCTTGGCTCAACCGAGCGTCGAGCTTGCCGGTCCGCTGCCATCAGCGATTCAGAAGTACACCCAGTTTGCCGCTGGCATCAGCGCCGGCAGCACTCAGCCGGATGCCGGGAAGGCGTTGGTCACTTTCCTCTCGTCGCCCGCTGCGCAGGCGGTCCTAAGAACAAAAGGGTTCGAATAGTGCCCGGCGGACTTGTGCGGTAAAGGCAAGACTTCTGCGGCGGCGCCTGCACGTCGGCGATGTGTTGCTCCAGCAGTGGTACTTGGCGTCCTGGCCCTCGACCCGCGCCCGTAACCCGGGTTGGTGTCAGCGTTGGTGTCAGGCGCCGCCGCATCCCGGCGGCGCGCCCCGGAAAGGCGCGACTTCATTCGTGAAGAACGGAGCCGACCCCGGGTCTCGAACCCGGAACCTGCGGTTTACAAAACCGCTGCTCTGCCAATTGAGCTAGGTCGGCGCGACGAGCTCAATGCTACCTAGTCGTCGGTCTTCTTCTTCGCTCGCGCGCGCGTGACACGTTTCTTCGGCGCTGACTTCTCCACGGGAGCCGCTGCTTCGACCGATCCCTCGTCACCGATCTCGCCTTCGGCTGGTGCCGACTCCGGCGACTCCTGTTCCGCGGTCGGCACGGACTCCGGCGTCTCGGCCAGGAGCACGACGTCCTCCTCGCCCTCGGCGAATTCGGCGTCGTCCGCCGCGTCCTCGGGGATCTGCAGCGGTGCGGCCGGACGTGCGGTGCGCGTGTCGGGCGGTGCCGCGTCGCGGCGACGCTGTCGCAGTGCCTCGTAGAGGATCACCGTGCCGGCGGCCGCCGCGTTGAGGGACGCGACGTGGCCCTCCATCGGTATGCGCACGACCTGATCGCACCCTTCGAGCACCAGACGACGTATGCCCTCGCCCTCGCCGCCGATCACGATCGCGCTGGGCCCGCGGTAATCGACTTCGTCGTAGAGCATGTCGCCGCTCTCGTCGGCGCCGATGACCCACACACCCTTTTCCTTCAGCGCGTCGATCGCCTGCCGCAGATTCGCGACGTCGGCGATCATCAGGTGCTCGCTCGCGCCGGCGCTCGTCTTCGCGACCGCTGGCGTGAGGCCGACCGCGCGGTGCCGTGGGATGACGACGCCGGCCACGCCGGCGCCCTCCGCGGAGCGCAGCAGAACGCCGAAGTTCTGCGGATCCTGCAGCGAGTCGACAACGAGGACCAACGCGGGTTCGGAGACCGCGTCGAGATGGAGCAGGAGCTCGTCAAGATCGACGCCCGCCTTCCCCTCAACGATCGCGACGACACCCTGGTGGTTCTCGATCGGCGAGAGCCGCTGCACCTCGAGCTTGTCGACATAGCGCACGAAGATGCGGCGCTCCTGCGCTTCGGTGAGGAGCTCGTTCACCGGGCCGGTGCGTGTGCCGCGCTCGTTGGAGATCATGAGGCGCTTGATGACGCGACCAGCGCGGATCGCCTCGAGGACCGCGTGCGGTCCGGCGATCGGCTCGCCGGCGTCGTGCGATGGCGCTGCCGACGTGCGCGGACCCGCCGTCGCGCGGCGGATCGTCTCGCTGTACTGGGCTTGCCCTACGGGGCCGCGTCGCGGACCGCGTGCACCGCCGGCGAAGAAGTTCCCGCCGCCACCGCTGCTGCCGGAGCCAACACCAGGCACCCAGCCGCGGTTACCGCCGCGCCAGCCGCCCTGCGTGCGCTGACGCTGAGTCTGCTGGCGGCGCTCGTAATTCGCGAGCTCGCGGGCCTGCGAGTTCTCTTCGTCATCGCGCGGGGCCATCGGGCGCGGCGGAACTGGTCCGCGCGGCGCGAACGGTCGCGGCGGCATCGGTCCGCGCTGTGGTGTGCCGAATCGCTGCCCACCGCCGCGCCCGCGCCGTCCGCGACGGCGGCGACGCGCGAGCTCGTCCGCGCTCGCTGGTCCCGACCCGGGCATCACCGGCCGCTGGTTCGGTCCGGCATCGGACGAGCCAGCGTCGGACGGACCGCTGTCGGCCGGTGCGTTGTCGGGTGTCCGCGCGTCCGACGGGGGGTTCTCGGGGGGCGGAGCCCCCCGGTAGTCGTCTTCCATGTTCATGCTCCTTTGCGGACGCGCTCCCAGCGCGTGCCGTCCTTGGTGTCCTTCACGCGGATCCCGTAGCGGCGCTCGAGCTCCGCGCGAAGCTCGTCCGAGCGCTTGTAGTCGCCCTTCTTGCGCGCCTCGTCGCGTTCCGCGAGCGCGGCTCGCTCTTCGGCGGAGAGATCGGCGTCGCTCGCGCGTTCGCGCAGTGACAGCGCCAGCACCTGGTCCATGTCGAAGAGCACTTCGAGCGCGTGGCGCTTCGTCGCGACGTCGCCGGTGGCGGCGAGATCGAGCACCGCCTCGGCCTGCGCGAGAGCAGCAGGCGTGTTGAGGTCGTCCGTCAGCGCGCCAACGAACGCCGTTCGTCGCGGATCCTCCGGCGCGACGTCGATCGGTGTGCCGCCGGTCGACTGCCACGCGTCGCGGATGATCCCGCGCCAGCGATCGAGACGGTTCTTCGCGGAGCCGAGCCCGGCGCGAGTGAAATCCAGCGGCTGCCGGTATTTGTTGTTCAACACGAGCATGCGGAACGCGAGCGGCTCGAAGCCCCATGACTCGAGGTCCTTCAACAGATACGCATTTCCTGCCGACTTGTGCATCGCACCGCCATCCACTTTGAGGAACCGCACGTGCGTCCAGTAGCGAACGAAGGGTTTCCCGGTCGCGGCCTCTGATTGCGCGATCTCGGATTCGTGGTGCGGAAAGAGGTTGTCCTCGCCACCCGAGTGGATATCGAAAGTCTCGCCTAGGTACTTCATCGACATCGCGGAGCACTCGATGTGCCAGCCGGGGTTGCCGCGGCCCCACGGCGAGTCCCAGACCTGTAGGTCGCCCGGCTTCGCCGCCCGCCACAGCGCGAAGTCCGATGGGTGCTTCTTGTTCGGATTCACGTCGACACGCGCGCCGGCGACGAGGTCCTCGGTGAGTTCGCCCGCCAGCCGCTTCCCGTAGTCGGGGAAGGTCGCGATGTCGAAGTACACGCCGTCGGCGGCGACGTACGCGTGGCCCTTGTCGATGAGCCGTTTGATGAGCGCGATCATCTCGGGAATGTGATCTGTCGCTTTGGGCATGACGTGCGGCTCGAGGATGTTGAGCTTCCGACGATCGGTCAGGAACTGATCCGTGTACTTCCGCGCGAGCGTCTCGGGATCACGACCCTCGCGCTTCGCGGCCAGCAGCATCTTGTCCTCGCCCTCGTCGACGTCACCAACGATGTGACCGACGTCGGTGATGTTCATGACCGTCTTCACGCGGTAGCCGAGGTACTCGAGGGTGCGACGCTGGACGTCCGAGACGATGTAGCGATAGAGGTTCCCGATCGTCTGCCAGTCGTACACGGTCGGGCCGCAGTCGTAGATCCCAGCCTGCCCCGGAACGAGCGGGACGAACGGCTCGACCTGACGGCTCGCGCTGTTGAAGAGCCGGACGCCCGGCGGGGCCATGACCGTGATGGCTCTCTCCTTTTATTCGACTCAGTCGAGGAGCGCGATCGCGAGGGCGGCGATGGCCTCGCCCGAACCAACGACTCCCAAGCCGTCGTTCGTCGTCACCTTGACGCTGACACGTCCGCTCTCGATACCGAGAGCACTCGCGATGGCGTCCCGCATCGCGCCGACGTGCGGCGCGAGGCGCGGCGCCTGTGCGATGACCGTCGCGTCCAGCGACGCCACTGCGTGGCCAGCCTCGCGGATCAGCGCGCCCACCCGCGTCAACAGTCCAAGACTGCTGGCGCCGGCATAGGCCGGGTCGTCGCTCGGAAAGTGGCGTCCGAGGTCCCCGAGATTCGCTGCGCCGAGGAGCGCGTCCATGAGCGCGTGAAGTAGGACGTCGCCATCGGAGTGACCAACGAGTCCGGTCGGGTGCTCGATCGCAACACCGCCGAGAACGAGGCGGCGATCCGCCGCGAGACGATGGATATCGTAGCCGATGCCGGCCCGCGGGCCCGTCATCTCGCGACCTGCCACGCCGCTAGGCCCACGAGGCCCTTGGCCACGAGCTCGCGGGCGTAGCCAAGGTCCTCGAGGGTCGTGATCTTGAGGTTGCGACGCTCGCCGGGGACCATCTTCACCGGCAGGCCCGCTGCGACCACCGCGGCCGCGTCGTCGCTGAACGTTCGATCGCCGGCCGCCGCGCGCGCTTTCGCAAGAAGGTCGACGCGGAAGACCTGCGGCGTCTGCGCTGCCCAAAGCCCATCCCGCTCGATCTCCTCTCGCGCCGCGCCGGCCTCATTGGCGCGGCGGATCGTGTCTGCGAGCGGCAGCCCTGCGACGGCGGAGCCCTCGGCCTTCGCGATCTCGACGCAGCGCTGAAAGAGGCTCGGGGGGACGAAGGGCCGCGCCGCATCGTGAATGGCGATGACCTCCGCGTCGCCCGCAGCATCGAGCGCGGCCCATGAGGACGCTGTGCGTGTCGCACCACCGGCGATGACGCGCACGCCTTCACGGTCCTTCGTCACGGCGGTCACGGCTGCGAGCTTCTCGGATGGTGCGACGACGATGATCTCGCGAAAACAGCCGGCCACCTGACCTGCCTGCAACGACCACGCGAGCACCGCGTGCCCACCGAGATCGGCGAGCACCTTATCGATCCCGGCCCGCGACGAGCTACCGGCGGCGAGGATGGCCAGAACCACGGGCACTAGTGGCTTGCGGCCCTCGGGCGGCGCACCTCGACGATCTCGCCCTTCGGTTGCGCGAAGATCATCCGACCGCCGACGGTCTGCAGCACGCGCATCACGGTGACGGTGAGCTCGGTGTTGATGTGGCGTGCTCCGTTCTCGACGACGACCATCGTCCCGTCCTCGAGGTAGCCGAGGCCCTGCCCCGGCTCCTTTCCTTCCTGCGTGATGCGCACGGTGAGCTCCTCGGAAGGAAGCACCACCGGTCGCACCGCCTTGGCGAGATCATTCACGTTGAGGACCGTGACGCCCTGCAGCTCGGCGACGCGGTTGAGCCCGTAGTCGTTCGTCATGATCGGCACGCCCATCTGACGAGCGAGCGCGATGAGCTTGCCGTCCGCACCGTTCGCGACCGGATCGGCGTCGAGCAGCTCGATCTGCACGGTCGCCTCCTTCTGCATCCGCGAGAGCATCTCGAGCCCGCGCCGTCCGCGTTCGCGCCTCGAGGCATCGGGCGAATCGGCGAAGAACTGCAGCTCGGCAAGGATGAACCGCGGCACGAGCAGCGTCCCGCGGATGAAGCCGCTCTTCACGACGTCTGCGACACGTCCATCGATGATCACCGAGGTATCGAGAAGCGCGCGCTCGGTACCGGCGACGCGGTCGCGACGTCCCTGGCGGATCTCACGCGCGATCGCGCCCAGGTCCGCGCGCTTGATCGTGCCCGCGGCAGCGCCGATCGCGCCGAGCACGATCGCCCCGAGGATCGGCGCGAACCGGCCGACGTTGTCGGGAAGGAAGGACAGCGGGAACGCCAAGAACAGCGCCAGGATCAGCCCGACGCCACCTCCGAATGCCATTCCGACCAGATCGCCCGCGGAGGCCGCCTGGATCCGCCGCTTGATGATGCGGGCCGGAAGAACGGTGACGTACGGCGCGCCGAGCCAACCGAGGATCGCGCACGCGGTCGCGAGAAGAAAGACAACGAGGATCTGATTGGTGACCGGCGTAACGACGGTGACCTCGAGAAGTGTGGCGCCGAGGAAGAAACCGAAGAACCAGCCGATGAGTGCTGCTCCGAGACGGATGAAAGCCACGGTGCTCGCTCCTTTCTATAAGAGTGCGGCGAGCGGTCCGTCCGGCCGATGAAGATGTGGCCGCCGACGGCGACGCGACGCCTGGATGAGATGAGATGGATCACCAGACGAGTCTAGAGACCGCTCGCTAGGGGTCGGCGATCCCCGAGCGCATCAGCGCTTCCCGCAGTGAGGGCGCGCCCACGACCTCCATTCCAGTCCCGTTGAGGTCGCCGAGACTCGCCTGCGGGACGATGGCGCGCTCGAAGCCGAGACGCTGGGCCTCCTTCAGTCGCGCGGCAACGCGTTGCACCCGGCGCAGCTCTCCGCCGAGACCGAGCTCGCCCACGAAGACCGTCCGCGGATCGGCCGGCCTGTCCCGCAGCGCCGACGCGAGCGCTACCGCGAGGGCGAGATCAGCGGCCGGCTCGCGCACGCGAAGGCCGCCGACGAGATTCACGTATACGTCGTGTGAACCGAGCGACAGACCCGCGCGCTTCGCGAGGACCGCGAGCAGCACCGCCACGCGCTGCGGATCGGCGCCGTTCACCGTCCGTCGCGGAAGGCCGAAGTTCGTCGGAGTCACCAGCGCCTGCACCTCGACGAGCAGCGGACGCGTGCCCTCGACCGTTGGCACGACGACGCTTCCCGCGACACCGCGACTGCGCTCTTCGAGGAAGACCTCCGAAGGATTCGTGACCTCGCGCAGTCCCGACTCCCCCATCTCGAAGACGCCGACCTCGTCGGTCGACCCGAAGCGGTTCTTCGTCGCGCGAAGGATCCGGAAGGCATGGAATCGCTCGCCCTCGAGATAGAGCACGGCGTCGACGATGTGCTCGAGCACGCGCGGCCCTGCGACCGCGCCTTCCTTCGTGACGTGACCGATCAGGAAGATCGGGACGTCGTCGCCCTTCGCGACTTCCAGAAGGCGCGCGGTGCATTCGCGAAGCTGTGAGACGCCTCCGGCCGCCGAGCCGATGACGTCCGACGACATCGTCTGGATCGAGTCGATGACGGTGAAGATCGGCCGCATGCGGCGGATCGCCTCGATCACCGTGCCGAGATCGGTCTCGCTCAGCACGTAGATGCTGCCGCCCTCGATGCCGAAGCGGCGCGCGCGCAGCTTGATCTGCGGGGCGGACTCCTCGCCGGATACATAAAGGACGCTGCCGCGCTGCGCGAGGGACGAGGACGCCTGCATGAGCAGCGAGCTCTTGCCGATCCCGGGGTCGCCGCCGAGCAGCACGAGCGATCCGCGCACGATGCCGCCACCCAGGACGCGATCGAATTCTCCGAGGCCGGTCGGAATGCGCTGCTCGGCGTCGGCCGGAACCTCGTCGAGCGCGATCGGCGCTCGCGGCGCGCGTGTAACGCCGCGACCCTTGGGGGGAGCGACCACGCGCTCCTCTGCCAGTGTGTTCCAGCCGTCGCACGACGGGCAGCGCCCGACCCACTTCGGCGATTGCGCACCGCAGTTCTGGCAAACGAAGGCGGTCTTTGGTTTAGCGGTCATTAAAGGAAGTATCGGGCCGCGCATGCGCGGGTATCAGTCGGGTAGCGCGTGATCGAGATAACAGGGGAACCGTGGCCCGACCCGTAGTAGTACCCAGGTACTAACCCTATAGTCCCGCGGTCTGGCGGACGCAGGGGGACGCGAACGTCGGTCGCGAACTCTTGAGGGGGACGGGGCAAGTGGTGGGGACCAAAACTACACGCGCGTGGCTTGTCGCTGTTCTAACGGTTGCGGTCGTCGCGACGCAAATGCCGGTCGCTCTCTTCCCGATGCTCGCGAGTCGGGTCCCGACGCGGGCCGCCGCGGCAGGCGCCGCCGGCCGGATCTACGTCGCCAATCAAGGCGCCAACAGCGTCTCTGCCATCGATCCCACGACGAACACCGTGATGGCGACGATCACGGTCGGCGGGGAACCATACGCTGTCGCGGCGACGCCGGACGGCCAGCGCGTCTGGGTGTCCAACTTCGCCCAACAGACGCTGAACATCATCGACACCGCCACGAATACGATCGCCGACGGCGCGTCGCTGTCCGGCAACCCGCATGGCATCGCATTCAGCCCGGCGGGCGACCTCGCCTTTGTCGCGGTGTCCTCGATGCCAGTCCCACCGACTTCTGGTGTGTGGATCTTCGACACGACGGTGAGTCCACCGTACCCAATGGCTGTCGTTCCCGTTGGGAACTTCCCGACGGGCGTCACCATGCGGCCGGACGGCAAACGTCTGTATGTGGCGAACTATGGCCAGATCGTGGGGAACACGGTGTCCGTCATCGACACCGAGCCAGGGAGCGGAACGCAAAACACCGTCATCGCGACGATCACGGTCGGCACTGGTCCGTTCCAGGTGGCGGTAAGCCCTGACAGCCGACGCGTCTACGTCGCGAATGCAGGAAGCAACAACGTCTCCGTGATCGACGCCGCGACCAACACCGTGGCGGCGACCATCGCAGTTGGGACAGAGCCCTTGTTCGTCGCCGTAAGCGCCGCGGGCGACCGCGCGTACGTGACGAACCTCCAGAGCAACACCGTCTCGATCATCGACACGGCGACGGACACGGTCGTGTCCACATTCGATTCGGCGGGTCCGCGTGGCATCGCGCTCAGTCCCGACGGGAGCCGCGTCTATGTCGCCTCGTCCAATGTCGGCCAACTCCGTGTCGCGGCGGCGGACGGCACTGTGGTCGCCGACGTTGCGGTTGGCGCGAATCCGTTCTACGTCACCGTGGTCCCTGGAACGTCTCTCAGCGGGATCGCCGAATGCGATAACGGTGACGGCGCGACGCTGCTGCCCGGCGCGACCGTCGATCTCTACAGTGGCAGCGCGCTCGTGGGCACGACCTTCGCGGATAAGGTCACGGCCGCCTACACCTTCACCGGCGTGGCGCCCGACTCGACGTACACGCTGCGCTTCCGGCTGCAGGTGGTCCTCCGCACCGGCACGTTCACGCTCAGCTGCTCGACGCAGGTCACGACCGATCCCAACGGCAACGCGACCGGCAACCCCGGAACCTTCATCCCGAACCGTCACAACCACATCTGGCCGACGGCGTACCCGCTCGTGTCGGGCGTGGCGATCACCGACTACATCTTCCGCACCGGGCAGTCCACGTGGTTCAAGGTCCCGATCGGCCCCGGCAAGCGCGTCTCGGTGAAGATCACGAACGTGCCAGCGAACTACTCGCTCGCCCTCTACAAGGACATTCGTCAGCTGTACGACCAGCAGATCGCGGCGCTCAATGCTGATCCGTTGAACGCGATCCTGAACATGGACGCGTCCGTCGCGCCCGACGCGCTATCGCCCGATGAGCTATCTCCCGACGAGCTCTCGCCGGACGAGCTCTCTCCTGATGAGCTGTCTCCTGATGAGCTCTCGCCTGATGAGCTCTCGCCGGACGAGCTGTCCCCTGACGAGCTCTCACCCGATGAGCTGAGTCCGGATGCGCTCTCTCCCGACGAGCTTTCGCCGGACGAGCTGTCCCCGGACGAGCTGTCCCCTGACGAGCTGTCGTCGGACGCGTATGCGGCCGCCCAGACCGCCGCGCTCATCGGTGTTTCGGCGCACGTCGGTCTCTCGCCCGAGCAGATCGCACGAAACACCTGGGACAACACCGGCTTCTTCTACATCCGCGTCCGCGGCCACAACGGAGCATTCGACGCCTCGACGCCATTCACGATCCAGGCGACCGTCACGGACGTTTCGTGCACGGGTGTGGACCTGACCGATCACCCGTCGACGGTCGTCGCGACCGCTGGCAAGCAGACGGTCATCCTGACGAACAGCGCGCGCCTCACGGGTGACGCCGCGGCGAAGGCGGCTTTCATGACGAAACTCAACACATTCGCCGCACGCGGTGATGTCATGGGCGCGGTCGTTGATCTGGCGCTCATCCCTGAGGCTGTGAGCGCATACACGATCTGGGACAGCCTCGCGGGGAGGGCCTGCCCCGCTGCGGCGAATGTCGTCGCGCGCCGCGCCAAGGACGTGATCGCGGCCTATAGGGCCTTGAATCCGATGACGCTGAAATATGTCGTCATCGCGGGTAACGACTACGTCGTGCCCTTCTATCGCCAGCCGGACCAATCCGGCCTGGGAAGTGAGAAGGACTACCACCCGGCAGTGCTGGAC
>JALYLT010000029.1 GCA_030774095.1 Chloroflexota bacterium | reverse complement strand
AGTTCACCGCCGAAGCGACCGCTGCGGCATCGCGGAACGGAACGAGGATCCCGCGACCGCCGCCGAGCACCTCCTGCGCGTGGAGATACGGCGTCGAGACGATCGCCTTCCCTGCGCCGAGCGCGTAGGCGAGCGTGCCGCTGGTGATCTGGTTCGGATCGAGATACGGCGTGACGTAGACGTCGGTCGCGAGAAGGTAGCCGACGACTTCGCGCTGGCTGAGGTACTGATTCACGAACTTGACGTGGTCGCGCATTCCGAGACGGGCCGCGGACGCGATGAGCGAATTGCGATACGCCTCGCCTTCCCGTTTCTGCAACTCGGGGTGCGTCTGGCCGACGACTAGATAGAGGGCCTGCGGCTGACGCGCGACGATCTCAGGCATCGCCTCGATGACGTACTCCAGCCCTTTCCGCGGGTCGACGAGACCGAACGTCGAGATGATCGGCCGTTCCTCGACGCCGAGCTGCCGCTTCAGACGGTGTCGGCCGCGCGGCTCGATCGCCGGCATGCCGTGCTCGATCACCACCGCCGGACGCGATACGCCATAGACCTCGTGAAGCAGGCGCGCCGCTGTCGTACCCATCACGACGACCTGATCGCTGTGCTCCGAGATGAACCGGATCGTTTCGAGCGCCCAAGGCTCCGGCTTCGGAGCGACGGTGTGGAGCGTCGTCACCACAGGCTTTGTGCAGTTCTCCAGGAACACGCGCAGGTGGTCGTCGTACATGCCGTCGTGCCACAGGCCGTAGAGGCCGAACTCGTGCTGCACGTTGACGATGTCCACATTCGACTTGCTGATCGCGACAGCGGCATCGCGGTACGTGCTCGGCTCCTCCTGACGAATGCGCCAGCGCACCTCGGGTCCGTACGCCCGCGCCGCACCCGGTTCGTCGATGGCGGCAGCGAAGATCCGCACGGCCGGATCGGCCGATTTCACGGCGGCCTCGAGATCCGCGGTGAACGTGGCGATGCCACAGCGACGAGGGACCGAGGACGCGACGAAGGCAATGCGCATGACACATCTTCCCAACTGGGCGCTCGTTTGGAAGGACGCTGGCCACCGGCAGAGGGGCGCCGTAAGGGTCATCGAGGGGGAGTGCCCGGAGTCAGTGTACCGCTAGCCGGAGCCCTCGATAGGCAGCCCGGCGTTCCGCCAAGCGTTGAATCCACCACGGAGATTCGCCGCCGTGATGCCGTGACGCTCGAAGATCCCGGTCGCGAGGCTCGACCGCACGCCACTCGCGCAGTACACGACGAGCGGCCCCTCACGCGGGACTTCGCCGATCCGCTGCTCGAGCTGCTCGTACGGAATGTGTTGCGCGTCCGGCACGTGACCGTCGTCGTACTCGGACCGCTCGCGCACGTCGACGACCCGCGCACCCTCGCCCGCAAGCCGCGCCGCGGTGCGGGCGTCGAGCTGTTGCGTCGTCGCCGTCAGGTCGTCGGACTGGCCCATCGGCTCAGCGTATCCGCGCACGTCGTCGAATCCGATCATCGAGAGCTGCGTCCGCAAGCGCTCGGCCTGCTCCTCATCGTGTGTAAGGAGCACGATCGATGTGCCGAATGCGACGACCGCTCCACACCTGACAGCGAAGCTGTCGTTCCCCACGATGTTGAGGGCCGCACGGCGGTGACCGGCGCCGTACAGATGCGGCGGCCGAGGATCGAGCAGCGCCGCACCGGGCGGCAACGGATCACTGAGCAGCGGCAAGGGTCGGCGTTCCGCGAGCGTCGCGCCGCGGTGGTTGAGGGCGCGAACGTGCGGGTAGTACGCCGGAGCGACGGGCAGGCCGCGCGCGATCGTCTTTCGGAAGTGCGGGAAGTCACCGCCCGCTGCGCGCGCCACCTCGTTGTGGCGGCGCTCGAAACCGAGGGTCGTCCAGCGTGACGACGCGACCTTGGCCGTGCAGGCGCTGCCACCGCCGTGCGTTGGGAACACGGCGACGTAATCGGCGAGGCTGAGCACCTTGTCGCGGAGCGTTGCGTACGCATCACGGGCGAGCCGCTCTTCCAGCTCGGCACCGAGGAGATCGACGCGGGCGATATGTCCGACGAGCAGAGCGCCTCCACTGAACAGGTACTGGGGATCGTCAGCGCGGCGCAAGTCGCTCACCAGGAAGGCAACGTGCTCCGGCGTGTGACCCGGCGTCGCGACACACCGCACGCGGAGCGCGCCGACATCAAGACTCGCCCCGTCGTTCAGCGTCACGTGGGGGTAATCGACGCGAGCGTCAGGACCCGCGACCACGGCAATAGGTCGCAGCTCGGCGAGCGCGCGCGAACCCGACAGGTAGTCATTGTGGATGTGCGTCTCGAATGAATGCGTGATGAGCACGTCCAGCTTCGACGCGGCCGCGAGATAGGCGTCGACGGCGCGGTCGGGGTCGACGAGGAACGCGACGCCGGCATCGGGATCGGCAACGAGATAGCTCGCGTGTCCCAACCCCGCGTCGAAGAACTGCTGCAGCAGCACGGCCGACCGCTACAGCGGGCCGAGCCCCGCGAAGCCGAGCACGCTCGGCAACACCGAGCCGAACAGGTAGCCGGCGATACCCGCGAATGCCGCGAGCGCCACCACCTCGAGGCCGGAACGAAGCGGGTCGCGTCTCGTCCACCTGCTCTTCACCGCGCCGATGCCGAAGACGACCACGACGCACAGCACGATGGACACGACCGGCGCGCTCGCGATCGGGACAAAGAGGTACGGAAGGATCGGAACGAGCGAGGCAAGCCCGAACGCACCGCCCATGACAATGGCGCCCTGCAGCGCGCCGGGGCCCTCCTCGATGACGAGGCCGAGCTCCTTCTCGACCATCGTCTTCAGCAGCACGGTGGGCTCGCGAGCGAGCTCGGCCGCGACCCGTCTCGCGGCGGCCTCCGAGAGGCCTTCTGACTCGAGCATGTACGCGACCTCTGCTTCCGCTTCGGCCGGGCGATCGCGCACCTCTTCGCGTTCGTTCTCGATCTGCGCGACGTAGATCTCGCGCTGGCTCTTCGATGACATGTACTCGCCCGCGGCCATCGAGAAGACCCCTGCGAGCGCGGAGGCGATCCCCGCGATCAGGACCGCGAAGCGATCTCCGCTGGCCGCGCCAACGGTGCTGACGACGGCGAGCGTGCTCACGAGACCGTCCTGCATGCCGAAGAGCGCTTCCCGGATCTCGCCAAGCCACTCAGCTTCCTTCCGCTCGTCGGCGAGATGCTGCTTGAGCCACTGACGGTCGAGGTGTCGCGCGTCATTCGGGGTGGGCTCTGCCATCCCGCGTAGCGTACTCAGATGACCCGGCCGCGCCCGCCGCTGCTGTCGACGAGCGGCAGCTTCGCGCGATCCCACGCGTTGACGCCGCCCTCGAGGTTCTCCGCTTCGTAGCCAAGCTTTCGGAGCCCGCGGACCGCAGCCTCGCTGCGGCCGCCGCTGCGACAGACCGCGACGATGGTCCGCTCCTTCGGGAGCTCGCCGAGACGGGCGGAGAGCTCGCCCAGGGGGATGTGCTGCGCGCCGTCGATGTGGCCGGCCGCCCACTCATCATCCTCGCGGACGTCGAGGAGATGGAACTCCGATCGCCGCTTGCTGAAGTCTTCGGCCTGCATATTGGGATTCTGCGAGGAAACACTCACCCGCACAATGAAGGCGTAGCCAAGCGGGGCGCGGCCCGAGTCGGTCGTCACGCGGGCGAGAGCGGCCAGGCGCTGGTCGAGACCGCGCTCTCGCTGTCGCTCCTTGTGTTCACGATCCTCGGCGGCGCCGACATGGCCCGGGCATTCGCCGCGCAGATCGGAGTGCAGAACTCGGCCCGCGCCGGGGCGGAGGCCGCGGTCACCCGCGCCGCCACGACCGACCCGCAGATCATCTCGTACGTCACCGACGAGCTCGGACGGATCGCAGGCGTCGACGCCGCCGCCGCGACGATCACGGTCACTCGCACCACGGGCGCCGGAGGAGAGTCGCTCGTGAACGTGCGCGTGCAGTACACGTACCGAACGCTCGCGCCCTGGCCGTTCGTCCCGAACACGCTCAACCTCGACAAGACCGTGACCTTCCGGAACTACCCGTGAGTTGCGCGCAGCTGAGTCGCCTGCAACGCGGAGCCGCCACCGAGACCCAACCCTCGCGCGGAAGGGGCGGCGTTGGCACCGAGGGCCCCCGCGCGCGAGGGGTCCCCGGCCCGAAGGGACGGGGTTTCGCGCGAGAGGGTTTCGGTGCCAGCGCCGCTGCCGGACAAGCGCTCGTCGAGACTGCGCTTGTTCTTCCTCTCTTACTCCTGTTGATCGTCGGGCTTTTCGATGTGGGGCGCGCGATCTGGTTCAGCAACACGCTCGCGACCGCGGTGCGCGAGGGAACGCGATACGGAATCGTGCACGGCGCGCTCAGCGGGTCGCCGACCGGGCCCGGGGCGGCTTCGTACACGGCGCCGGATACGGACACCACCATCACAGCGCAGGTGCGGAACTACGCGTACGGGGTGCCGACCAACCTCACGGTCCTGTCGACATGGCCGGACGGCGACGCGAACCGCGGGAGCCGCATCGTCGTGACGGCGACGTACCCGTTCACGCCGATCCTCGCGCAGGTCTTCCTCGGTGGCGGGCTCGGCATCACGCTGCGATCGAGCTCGACCCTGGTGATCGAACAATGAGGCCCTGGTCTCGCGACGAGGGTGGCCAGGCACTCATCCTCATCGCCGTCGCGCTGGGCGCACTGCTTCTCGGTATCGGTCTCGCCCTCGACACCGGGCAGCTCTTCGTGGCGCGGCGCGCGGCGCAGACGGCGGCCGACGCGGGGGCGTGGGCCGGCGCGGCGGTGCTGTATGCGAGCGGCAGCGCCGCGCAGGCGCGGACCGCCGCGACGACGGATGCAACGCGGAACGGCTACACCGACGGCGGTTTCATCACGGTGACGACCGCGTCGCCGCCGACGAGCGGGACGTACGCCGGCGATCCGGGCTACATCGAGGTGGAGATCACCGAGCAGGTGCTCACGAGATTCCTCTTCGGCGCGAGTGCCGGTCGCACAGCGATCACGGTGCGGGCCGTTGGGGGCGTGGCCCGCTCCGGCTCCGGCCAGGCGGTGATCGTCACGCGCCCGAGCGGCAACACCACCCTGACGCTCGGGAGTGGTACGCGTTTCACGATCACCGGCGGTGGTACGAACATAAACACGAGCAGCGCCAACGCGGTGCAGATCGGAGGCGGCGCCGCGCTGTTGACCGCGACCTTTCACAAGGTCACCGGTGGTGTCCAGGCGGCCGACGCCGGACGAATGAGCCCGGCGCCGACGACCGGCGTGGCCGCGGCCGCAGATCCATTCCTATCGCTCCCGGGCCCGTCATCGACCGGCGTGCCGGTGTACGCGGGACAGACCATCACTAACGCGACCGTGACACTGAATCCCGGCATCTACTCGGGTTTGATCTCGGTAGGCAATCTCGGCATCGCGAGGCTCAACCCCGGCACCTACATCTTCCGCGCGGGTCTCACCACGACGGGAACCGGATCTCTCGTCCTCGCCGGCACGGGCGGCGTCCTTCTATACAACGCCAACGCCAGCTACCCGGCGGCGGGCGGAAGCTGCGGAAGCCTGTCGCTTGCCGGTACCGGAACGATGACGCTAGCGGCGAGCAAGACCGGTTCGTACGCGGGCATGCTTGTTTTTCAACACCGCACCTGTGCCGGAGGCGCGGCGATCACGGTACGAACCGGAACGTCACTGAGCGGAACGATCTACGTCCCAGCCGCCACGCTGACAGTGACGATCGCGAGCAACGTGACGATCGCGTCGCAGATCGTCGCGTACGAGCTCGTGATGGGAGGCAACAGCACGCTCACCATGGCCTTCACGCCGGCGTCGATCACCGGCACGCGCGTCCCATCCCTCGTGGAGTAGGTCGCGCGCTCGGGCTAGGGCCGGAGGATGCGCTGCGTCTCGGTCGTGAAGCTCGCGCCAGCCGTGCCTGCGGGTCGTGCGTCACCTGGCGCGCGGAGGAGCAGCTGCAGAGTGCCACCGGATGCCTGCAGCGCCGCGATGCGCTCGGCGGTCGTCGCGTCGACGCGCAGCGTGTACACGGTGATCGTCTTCGCGAGCACGGGTATGTCCTGAAGCACGATGCGACCGACGAAGTCGGGCTTGGTCGGATCGATGACCGCCAGCGTGTACAGGAAGTCGACGTGGTCGCCGGCCTCGATCAGTCCACCCGCTGCGTTCGCATCCGGGATGTTGACCGACATCGCCCGAAACGCCAGCGAGTTCGCGACCGTCTGGCCGGGTGGCAGGACCGCGATGTTGCCCTCGCTGCCGGGTGACGCGATCTTCGTCGGTAGCACGGGCTCGTTCGCGGAGAGGCGGACGGTCGTGATGAGGCCCGCGGTGCCGCTGGCGTTGTGGAGCGCGTTCGCCGGCGCCACGTCGCGCGGCAACTGGACGACCTTGACGTCACCGGCCCCGAGCGCGGAGCGCGCCTCGATGTCGCGCGCGGCGACGAGCACATCGACCATCGCGACCTCGGACGGAGGAGCGGTGCGGGCGGCGACCGCATAGAAATAGGTGCCGACGGCGGCGACGATCGCGATGATCACTCCAAGGGCAAGAAGGGCGCGGGCCGCCAGACGCGAGCGTCGTGGGCCGCTGTACGGGTCTCCGAGGTTGATTCCCGTACTCAAGGAAGCCCTAGCGAAGGCCGGTCGACTATTGTTTCGAAACCGCGCACTCGGCGAGTTTAGCGGCGGGTGGAAGACCGAAAGGAAGGCATGGCGGGCGAGAAGATCCTCTGCGTCGACGACGAGGACCCGATCCGCAAGCTCTGCACGGTCTATCTCGCGAAGCGCGGATACCGGGTCGAGGCGGTCGCGAACGGGGTCGAGGCGCTGAAGCTGATCGAAAGCAAGGGCGCGCCGGACCTCGTCGTCACCGACGTGAACATGCCGCTGATGAACGGCCTCGAGCTCGTCAAGCGGCTGCGCGAGGACCGGCGTACGGCCCGCACGCCGATCATCGTCCTCTCCGCGGCGAAGCAGGAGCAGGACATCCTGTCGGGATATGCGCATGGCGCAGACGACTACATCGGCAAACCGATCGACCTGGCCGTCCTCGCCGCGAAGATCGAGACGATCCTGCGACAGACGCGGGCCGCTGCCGAGGTGGTCGCGGCACCGCGCAAGCTCGGCATGGTCATCGCGTTCGCGCACGGCAAGGGCGGCGTCGGCGCGACCACGCTCGCGGCCAACGTCGCGGCGGCCCTCGCGGCAGACGGCAAGTCCGTCGTCCTGATCGACCTGAACCTGCAGTTCGGCAACGCCGCGATGTTCTTCGACCTGCGTCCGCGCACCACGATCGTGGAATTCGCGCGCAGTGACATCGGCCGCGTGACCGAGGACGACTTCAACCAGTACCTGGCCGACCACAACAGCGGCGTCCGCATGCTCGCCGCGCCCGCGTCGCCCGAGGAGGCCGAGCTCGTGAGCGTTGGGGCGGTCCAGCAGGCGATCGATCTGGCGCGCGGGGGGCGCGACGCCGTCGTGCTCGACCTCGCGACGAATCTCGACGAGATCACGCTGGCAGCGCTCGATGTCACGGACATCGTGTGCGTCGTCACCACGCCACATCTCGCCTCGCTCCGGAGCACGTCCGATACGCTCGCGATGCTGACGCGGATCGGCATCGCCGACGAGCGCATCCTCGTCGCGCTCGTGCGCAACACGGCCAAGGGCATCGACGACGCGGGCGTCGCGAAGTTCCTGAGGCGCAAGGCGGACAATGTCGTTCCGTTCGCCGAGAAGGCCGATGCGGCTGCCGACCTCGGCGTGCCGTACGTCCTCGCCGAGCCGAACGACAAGACGACCATCGCGCTGAAGCAGCTCACATTGCGGCTGGCGACGCGAAAGGCAGTGCCCGCATGAGAGCTCCCTACCCTGTCGAGCTCGTGCCGCTGCTCCCCGAGTTCCTCAACAAACGGAGGACGAAGTTCACGTTCCCGCTGCGCCTCTTGGAGGAGCTCGGCATCGATCGACCGGCCTTGTTCTTCGCCATCAGTGGCGTCGCCCCTCAGGGCGGCGGGCGCCTCAGCGAGTTGTGGAACCCGTATGCGACCCAGTGGGATCAGCACCAGGCCGCCTCAAGCGCAGCGCGCGACGCGGGCCTGGTCGACGAGAAGGACGGGCGCTGGGATCTGACATCGAAGGGTCGCGAGACGCTGAAGCGCGTGCGCCACGAGGCGGACGGGTACCTCGCGACGTTACCGTCGCCGCTTGCCGTGGAGGATCTCGCGCGGCTCGCCTCCTTCCTCGGTCGCGCATTCGATGCGACCGCAGCGAGCCTCGACCCACGTTGGCACTCGCACATTCCCAGGGCTGCGCGTATGGGCGGCGACGCGAACGCGCACCCGATGATCGCACTCGAGAACGCGGTCTTCGGGCTCTGGCAGGCACGCGACGACAGTCACATGGCCGCCTGGCGGCAGGCCGGTTTCGATGGCCCGACGCTGGACGCCCTCACGCGCATCTGGCGAGGCGATGCCACCGCCGAGGAAGAGCTCGCCGCGAAGCTCACCTCACAGCGGCCCACCGACGTCGCGGTAGAGCTCGCGCGGCTCCGGCGCGACGGCCTTGTCACCACCGACGGTCCGCTGCGGACGACCGAGAAGGGCGCGAGAGCGCGCCAGGCGATCGAGGACGAGACCGATCGCCTCTTCTTCTCGGGCTGGCCGGACGACGTCGCCTCGTCGACCGGCTGGCTCCGGGAGAATCTCGCGGCGGTGAACGCTTCCTTCTAAGCCCGGGTGGGGCGAGGGTCAACGGACGGTCAAAGGCGCGCTGGGGTCATGTCAGGGACCGTTACACGTGGCACGCCGAATGCGATACACGACCGTCACGATGATCGAACAGCGGACCTCTGCCACCACATCGCCCTCGCACACCGGCGCGAGGGTGATGATCGTCGAGGACGACCGGGACATCGCGATGCTCCTCTCGAGCATCCTCGCCGAGGAGGGCTACGCGACGCACGTCGTCACCGACTCGCGACAGGCGGTCGAGACCTTCGAGCGCGTCCATCCGGACGTCGTCACGCTCGACGTGATGATGCCGAGCCTCGACGGCATCAGTCTCTGCCTCGAGCTCCGGCGGAACACGGACGTCCCGATCCTGTTCATCAGCGCGAAGAAGGAGCCCCCCGATCGGGTCGTCGGCCTGCGCGTCGGCGCGGACGATTACATCGGCAAGCCGTTCGACAATGACGAGCTGCTCGCGCGCATCGAGGCGCTGCTCCGCCGCGCGCAGATGTCGCACGACGGGGCCGGTGCGAAGCAGATGCGCTTCGGACGATTCGTGATCGACAGCGGCAGCGTTCAGGCCGTCGCCGGCGACCGGCAGGTGCAGCTCACACCGACGGAGTTCAAGCTCCTGCGCACGCTTGCGGGCGAGCCCGGCCGCGTGTTCACGCGAGACGATCTGCTCACCGGGGTCTGGGGCTATGAGCCCGGCAGCGACACGCGACTGGTCGACGTTCACGTCGGGCGCCTGCGCAAGAAGCTGGAAGACGCGACCGTGACCGAGGTCGCGATCGAGACCGCGCGAGGATTCGGCTACCGCTTGGTGGACGCCACCCGAGGGCGCTGACCCTCGCTCCGCGAGCGGCGTTCACGCGCCGCCGAAGCAAGACCCTGTAGCACCGTCACCGTGTCCTCCCACCCGATGCACGCGTCGGTGATGCTCTGTCCGTAGACCAGTCGCGCTGGATCTGTGAGCTCCTGGCGTCCCGCGACGAGGAAGCTCTCGATCATCACGCCCGCGATGCCGCGCTCGCCGGCCGCGATCTGCGCCGCGATGTCGCTCGCGACAGCGGGCTGCCGCAGGTGATCACGCTCGCTGTTCCCGTGGCTCGCATCGACGATGAGCCGCTCGGGAAGGCCGGCGTCGCGGAGCGCGTCGAGCGCGCCGCGCACGCTCGCCTTGTCGTAGTTCGGACCGCGAGCACCGCCGCGCAGGATCACGTGGCCGTAAGGGTTTCCGCGCGTGCTCACGAACGCCGCAAGTCCCTGCTCGGTGACACCGATGAAGCTGTGAGGGTGCGCGGTCGCCCTCACCGCGTCGATCGCGATCTGCACGGTGCCGCCGGTGCCATTTTTGAAGCCGACCGGCATCGACAGACCTGAGGCGAGCTCGCGATGGACCTGACTCTCGGTCGTCCGCGCGCCGATCGCGCCCCAGCTCACGAGATCCGAGGTGTACTGCGGCGAAACGGGATCGAGGAACTCGCAGCCGGCGGGCACGCCTAGCTCGGCGAGATCGAGCAGCAGACGGCGCGCGAGCCGCAGGCCGTCGTTGATGCGAAAGCTTCCGTCCAGGCCGGGATCGTTGATGAGGCCCTTCCAGCCGACGGTCGTGCGCGGCTTCTCAAAGTACACGCGCATGACGATCTGCAGATCCGAGGCGAGATCCTTCGCGAGGGTCGCGAGCCGGCGCGCGTAGTCCGTCGCGGCCTCGACGTCGTGGACCGAACACGGCCCGACGACGACGATGAGGCGGTCATCCTCGCGATCGAGGATGCGAACGAGCTCCTCGCGCGCGGTTGCGACGGTCCGCGATCCTGTCTCGGTGAGCGGGAGCTCGTCGAGAAGGATCGCGGGCGGGATGAGCGGCCGGTAGCCTTCGACGCGGAGGTCGCGGGTCTTCATCGCGCCACCTACTCTACGGAGCCGTGCCGCTCTACGGCTACCGCGGGAAACGACCGACCGTGGCGCCCGACGCGTTCGTAGCGCCGACAGCCGTGCTCATCGGGGACGTGACGGTGCGCTCCGGCGCGTCGGTGTGGTTCGGGTCGGTGCTGCGCGGCGACATGGATCGCATCGAGATCGGCGAGCGCTCGAACGTGCAGGACAACTGCACCATCCACACCGACACGGGCGAGCCGACGATCATCGGGCCCGAGTGCACGATCGGTCACGGTGCGATCGTCCATTCGTCGATCGTCGAGCGGAACGTGCTGATCGGCTCCGCCGCGATCCTCGTCGGCGCCAACACCGTCGGGGAGCGCACGATCGTGGGTGCCGGCGCCGTGCTCCCCGAGCGTTTCGCCGCTCCGGCTCGGTCGCTCGTGCTCGGCATTCCGGCGCGCGTCGTTCGTGAGGTGCGCCCGGAGGACGACCGCTGGACGAGCGGAGCAGCGCATCACTACGCCGATCTGTCCGCCTGGTACCGGGAGAACCTGAAGGAGACCGAGTAGCTCCCCGTGCCAACGCTGCGCCTCACCGGAATGGATCTGAGCATCGCCGACGTGCTCTCGGTCGCGCGGCGCCACACGCCTGTGGCGCTCGACCGCGCGGCAGAGCGGCGCATGTCGGAGTCCGCGAAGCTCGTCGCGGAGCTCGCGGCCGGGGACGCGCCGGTCTACGGCGTGAACACCGGCTTCGGCGATCTCGCGACGGTCCGCATCCCCATCGGCGACCTCCGGGCGCTCCAGCGCAATCTCATCCGAAGTCATGCCGCGGGCGTCGGCGATCCATTGCCGGTCGACGTCGTCCGCGCGGTGCTGCTGCTGCGTGCCAACACGCTCGCGGCCGGCCGCTCCGGCGTGCGCCACGAGCTCGCCGAGATGCTGCTCGAGATGCTCGATCGCGGCGTGCATCCCGTCATCCCGATGCATGGCAGCGTCGGCGCCTCCGGCGATCTCGCCCCGCTCGCCCACGCGGCGCTGGTGCTGATGGGAGAGGGCGAGGCGTTCGTCGAGGACGCGCGCATGTCGGGAGCCGACGCACTGAAGCGAGCTGGGCTCAAGCCGCTCGAGCTCGGACCGAAGGAAGGTGTCGCGCTCATCAACGGGACACAGGTCATGACCGCGATCGGCTGCCTCGCGCTCCATGACGCAGCGGTGCTCGCGGCGACCGCTGACATCGTCGGCGCGATGTCGGCCGAAGCGCTGCGCGCGACCGACGCTGCCTGGGACGAGGACCTTCATTCTGCGAGGCCACATCCGGGACAGCAGACCGTCGCCGCCAATCTGCGCAGGCTCATGGAGGGAAGCGCGAACGTCGCGTCCCATCGCGTCGGCGACACGCGCGTCCAGGACCCCTACTCCATCCGCTGCATCCCCCAGGTACACGGCGCGTCACGCGACGCGCTCGACTACGCGCGACGCGTAATCGAGATCGAGATCAATTCCGTGACCGACAACCCGCTCGTCTTCGCGGAGCAGCGGCGCGTGGTGAGCGGCGGCAACTTCCACGGGCAGCCCGTGGCGATCGCCCTCGACGTCGCCACGATCGCGGTCGCGGAGCTCGCCGACATCAGCGAGGCGCGCGTCGACCGTCTCACGAACGCGCACACCAGCGGACTGCCACCGTTCCTCAGTCCGATGGCAGGGACGAATTCGGGTTTCATGGTCGCGCAGTACACGAGCGCTGCCCTGGTCACGGAGAACCGGCTGCGGGCGTTCCCCGCGTCCGTCGAGTCGGTTCCGACGTCCGCGGGCATGGAGGATCACGTGAGCATGGGCGTCCACGCGGCGCTGAAGCTCGCAGCGGTCGTGCGCAACACGCGCGACGTGCTCGCGATCGAGGCCCTCTGCGGCGCGCAGGGTCTCGATCTGCTTGGCGCCACGACCGCGCCGGGTGTCGAGGAAGCGCGCCGAATCGTGCGCGAGCACGTGCCGAAGCTCGAGACGGACCGCGCGCTCGCCCCGGACATCGCCGCTGTTGCGGAGCTCATCGCGCGCGAGATCCTGCTGGCCGGCGTGAGGTCACGCATTCCCGATCTCGCGTGACCGCACCGCACGCTGTCGTGTTCGACCTCGGCGGCACCCTGGTGCAGTGGGCCGACTGGGAGGGCGGCGCGTCCACGAAGTGGGGGCTCGCCTTTGACGCGCTTCGCGTGTCGGGCGGCGCCATCAGCGCGTCGCGCGAGGATTTCATCATGGCGATGCGTGCCGCGGAGAAGGCGCACTGGGAGCGCGTCGACCGCGATCATTGGAGCGGTCCACCGACCAGCGTCGTGAGCGATGGTTTCGAACGACTTCGTACGTCCGTCGGTGATGCGACACTCACGACAGTGCTCGACGGATACGCGCGTGCGGTGGCGGGCTGGTGCACCGTCTTCGGCGATACGCGCGAGACGCTCGCGACACTGCGCGAGCGCGGGTACCGGTTGGGGCTCCTCTCCAACACCTGGTGGGCCGCCGAGTGGCACAACGCCGATCTGGCCGCCCACGGACTTGCAGCTCTGCTCGACGAGCTCGTCTACACATCCGATCTGTCGCGCTCCAAGCCGGATCCGACCGTCTTCCGCGAGGTCGCCTCACGGCTCGGCATCGCGCCGGACGCGTGCGTGATGATCGGCGACCGTCAGGTCGATGACGTGTCCGGCGCGCGAGCGGCCGGTATGCGCGCGATCTGGCGGCGCAACGACTCGGGCTTCCCCACCTCGGACGTCGCGCCCGATGCGATCGTCGACGCGCTCGCCGAGCTTCCCAGCATCCTCCGCTCGTGGGGAGGCGCATGAAGCGCTGCGCCTGGGCGACCAAAGAGCCCCTCATCAGCTACCACGACAAAGAGTGGGGCACGCCGCGACACGACGAGCGCACGCTGTTCGAATTCCTCGTGCTGGAGGGTGCCCAGGCGGGGCTCTCGTGGGAGACGATCCTGCGAAAGCGCGCGGCGTACCGCAGGGCGTTCGCGCGCTTCGATCCGAAGAAGGTCGCGCGCTTCGGCGCGCGCGACTTCGCGCGTCTCATGCGCGACGAGGGCATCGTACGCAACCGTCTCAAGATCGCCTCGGCCATCGCGAACGCGAAGGCGTTCCTCGCGGTCGCCGAGGAGCACGGCAGCTTCGATAGCTATGTCTGGCGTTTCCGGGATCCGGCGGAGCTGTCGCGCGACCTTCGGAAACGCGGCTTGCGCTTCGTCGGGCCGACGATCTGCGAGTCGTTCATGGAAGCCATCGGCATGGTCAACCACCACGAGCGAGGCTGCTTTCGGCGGACGGACTAGTACTGCAGTACTGGGTGGCCTAGCCGTATCAAGCCGAATGGGTCCCCGTCTTGGGGGGCTTGTGGAGCGCCGAGGTGAACTTATTGTTCTCCACAGATGGGCGGGTACGCCCGTCCAGAACGCAGGGAAAGGAGGTTCTCATGATCGCTTTCTTCCGTGACGAAGAGGGTCAGGGCCTCGTCGAGTATGCACTCATTATCGCTGTCATCGCGATCGCCGTCATCGTGGCCATGGTCTTCCTTCGCGGCCAGATCCAGAACATCTTCAGCAACATCGGCAACAACCTGACCTAAGCGTCTGCGACGTCGCAGCCCACGAGCGGCCCGGGAAACCGGGCCGCTCGTTTTTTTGCAGGGGGGTTGCAGGGGG
>JALYLT010000028.1 GCA_030774095.1 Chloroflexota bacterium | reverse complement strand
CCGAGCATGTACGGGAAGGGCAGCACTTCCTTCACGAGGCGCGCCGCTTCGACGTGCTGACCCTTCGCCATCAGCTCGAGGTACCCCGGGATGTCGATGTGGGTCGGGCAGCTGATCTGGCACGGGGGCATGCAGTACGCGTTGTGGTCGCTGAGGATGTACTCGAGGTTCTGCTTGCGAAGCTTGAACAGCGCGTCCGAGCTCGACACGATCTTCATGCCCGGCTCGACCGCGATGTGGCACGAGGGCAGCGGTCGGTCCTGGCCCTCGATGTCCACCAGGCACATGCGGCACGCCGCGGCCGGCGCGAGCTTCTCGTCGTCGCACAGCGTCGGGACGTTGAAGCCGGCGCGCTGCGCGGCGCGCAGGATCGCCTCGCCGGGGATCGCCGCCACCTCCTGGCCGTCGATCGTGATCGTGCACGTCGGCATGCCCGACGGGATCTCGCCGGTGTGCGAGACCGTCGGCAGCTGGGACTCCGCGGGCTGGATGTAGCGCTCGAGGAGACTCATGCGGTGAGGACCATCCTATGGGCGACGAGAGGTGCGGGCTCGTACTCGGGTCGGTGCCACACCAGGTCGCCGTCGCGGTCCCAGATCGCGAGTGGGTAGCCGCGCTTCTCGGTGTACTCGATGCCGCCGAGCTCGCGCCCGACATGCACCTCGCTGTCCAGCACGAGCTCGCGGCCATCAACACGGACGAAGCGCCTCTCTTTTTCCGAGTCCTTGCGCGTCTCGACGACGAGCGACCCGGTGACCCGGATGAGGGTCGTCTCGCGCCGGAGGAGCGCATGCGCGTGCTCGACCGTCGCGATGATCGACGCCGTCGTGAGTGCGCCGATGACGAGTCCCGCGGCGAAGATGCGCCAGTCGCCGCGCGACAAGAGGGCGAGGTAGAACGCGACGACACCGCCGATGACCCAGTACTTCCACTCGTTCCGCTCGATCCGCAGCGACAGGTACTCGGCGAGCGCGCTTCGCTGCTCCGCGCTGATGAGCGTCGCGGTCCGCGTCCGCGGCCGTGCGCTGATGCACGGCTCCCAGCGGGCGAGGTGCCGCCAGACCCCGTCCGCGCCCTTCTCGATGAAGCCGCTGCACGCCTGGCACGTTTCGTTCATGGCTGGACCATCGTCTCGTATCTGCGGGCGCGGAGCGTCGTGCAGGTCCCGGTCGGACAGGTGAGGTCGCTGATGTGCGACCGGTAGTCCTCCGGGAACTCGCGCATTGTCGTGCGGAGGATCGACGGCGCGGTGATGCCGAAGCCGCACAGCGAGAACTGCTCCATGTGATCGCCGAGCTCGGTGAGCCACGGCAGATCCGTCTCGCGGCCGAGTGACGACGACACGCCCTCGAGGATCCCCTGGACGCGCTTGGTGCCCACCCGGCATGGAACGCAGATCGCGCAGCTCTCCTTCGCGAGATACGCGAAGAGCCGCCCGGCCTCGCGGACCATGCAGACGTCCGTGCCGAGCGCCCGTATCTGGCCCGAGCCCATGTGGGTGCCGGCCGCCTTCAGGTCCTCGTAGTCGAGCTTCGTGTTCAGGCGCTGCGCCGACAGGAGGCCCCCGGTGGGTCCACCGACGTGGATCGCCTTAAGTTCGGCCTTTGAAGAACTTCTCACCCCGCCGGCACGCTCCAGTACATCTCCGAGAGTCGTGCCGAGCGGCACCTCGTAGACGCCCGGCGACGCGACGATGCCGGTCACAGAGACCAGCTTGGTGTCGGCCTTCGCGCCTTCGAGAACGAGCGGCAGCCAGGCGAGTGTCTCCGCGCTCGACACGAGCGTCGGCCGCATGAGATAGCCCTGAAGCGCCGGATACGGAGGCCGCTGGCGCGCCATCGCACGCTTCGACTCGAGCACGTTGAGGAGCGCGCTTTCCTCACCGCCCATGAAGCCACCCGGACCGAGCGTGATCTCGATGTCCTCGCGGCTCGCGAGGGCACGCTCGGCCGCGTCGCGCGCGCCGGCCGCTTCGGGATGCAGATAGAGGAATGCGTGTGTCGCACCGGTGATGACCATGGCGAGCTCGATCCCACGTATGACCAGGTCGGCATGTCCCTCCAGCAGCGTGCGTGCGAGCGGGCTGTCCGGGTCCGCGTCGTAGGCGTTCGCGACCACGTACGCCTCACGACCAACGGAATTCGCGCGCACGGCGCGCAGCTTCTCGGCGAGCGCGAAGCCCGCGCCGCCGCGGCCGCGCAGTCCCGATGCAGCCACCCGCTCGATCGCGGCGTCGGCGTCGAGCTCGCGGTCCAGCACGGGAACGCGCGCGCCGTCGAGGAGACGCATCGCCGTGTTAGCGGGCATACGCGGGCTCGACGACGTGGTGCACCTCATCTTCGTGCAGCTCGTCGTGCGCGGGCGGTGGCGACTGCGGCGGCCACGCGCCGGCGATCGCGAGATTCCCGGTGAAGCGCCGCCCACCGCGCGGCACCGCTGTGCCCTCGCCCTCGGGCGCGCCACGGAAGTTCGAAAGGAGCGATGCCGTGGTGTACACGTCGGTCATCGTCTTCCCGAACTCGATCGCGACGAGCTCGGCGGCACTCCAGGGCAGATAGCCGTACGCGGCGTGCGCCTTGTAGAGAACACGCGTCATGCGGTCCGCGCCCTCTTTCTCACTTTCCAGGATCGCGCGGATCTTCCGGAGGTCGAGCTTCGTTTCGTCCTCCGCCGGGATCGTCGTGACCGCGGTGGACAGCGGACGGCGGTCGCCGTACGGGGCCGCCGCGACCATGCGGATGCGGTAATAGTTCGCGCGCGGCGCGAGGAGCGGTCGCCGCCGGAAGGCGTTGCGGAAGGAATACGAGATCGAGATCGCGCGCGGCGGGCAGGCCTTCTCGCACATGAGGCAGCTCTCGCATTTGAAGATGCTCGTCTCGGGCTCGAGGAGCAGCGCGATAAGCCCGCGGCTGCGCTCGGGCAGCACGCGCTTCTCGTACGGGTACTTCCGCGTGACCGGACGCGGACGCACGAAGTGCTCGAGCGTCCGCAGCATCCCGCCGATGATCCCGAACACGCTTACCTCCCCGCTCGTCGCGGCGACCGACCGAAACCCTCTTTACGCGCGAAACCCCGTCCCTCGTCGGGACGGGGACCCCTCGCGCGCGGGGTCCCTCGGTCGGTCAGCCGCGACCCGCGGCTCGACGCTTCGAATACGTGGATTTCGGGCAAGCGGCCTGCGGCACGTGGAACGCTCACCGATCGACCTCGCCGAGAACGATGTCGATGGACCCGAGGATCGCGATGACGTCCGCCACCAGCCGGCCCTTCAGCAGCCACGGGAGGATCTGCAGGTTCACGAACGACGCGCCGCGCATCTTCGCGCGGAAGGGGTTGGGACTGCGTCCGTCGCTGATCATGTAGATGCCGACCTCGCCCTTCGCGCCTTCGACCGTGTAGTACGCCTCGCCCTTCGGGCACTTCCACACGTGTCCAAGGCGCGCGCGCACGGGACCGCCGGGGATGCCGTCGATGCACTCGCGAATGAGCTTGATCGCCAGCCGCATCTCCCCGAGGCGCACCTTGTAGCGTGCGAAGGCGTCGCCGTCGGCGAAGACGACGGGCTCCATCGACTTGAGCTCGGGGTAGATCGAATACGGCCGATCGACACGAAGATCCCAGCGGACACCGGAGCCGCGGAGCATCGGGCCCGTCACGCCGTATTGCTTCGCGACGTCGGCCGGGACGCGACCGACGCCGATCGTCCGCTCGAGGAAGATCTCGTTGCTATCGAGGATCTGCACGTAGTCGTTCTCGATGTTCTTCTCCCACCGGTCGAGGAAGCGCGTGAGCTTCGGGAGCCATCCCGGCGGCAGGTCGTAGAGCACACCGCCGGGGCGGAAGTAGTTGAAGTTCATGCGCGAGCCACAGAGCTCCTCAAGCATGTCGAGGATGTCTTCGCGGTCGCGGAAGCACCAGAGCACCGGCGTCGTGGCGCCGAGGTCGAGTCCGTAGGTGCCCAGCCAGATCAGGTGGGACGCGGCTCGGCTGAGCTCGTCGACGATGACCCGGATGTACTCGGCGCGGCGCGGCACCTCGATGCCGGCGATCGCCTCCATCGCTCCCGCATAGGCGTGCTCGTTGAGCATGTTCGACACGTAATCGGCCTGGTCGGCGTAGCGAACGCCCTGCGCGTAGGTGCGCCATTCAAAGATCTTTTCGAGGCCGCGATGGAGGTAGCCCATGACCGGGATGCACTCCACGACCTTCTCCCCGGACAACCGCAACACCAGGCGCAGCACGCCGTGCGTCGAGGGATGCTGCGGGCCCATGTTCAGGATCAACTCCTCGGTCTCGAGACCCTCGTCTTCGATGACCGGGAGGTCGACGCCGGCACCCTCGCGGATCTGCCGCAATTCGGTGTCGGTGGTGCTCAGTGTGTTACCCGCCCTTCGCGATCTTCTCGCGCAGCCGCAGGACGCCCTCGAGCAGGGCCTCGGGACGCGGTGGACAGCCGGGCACATACACGTCGACGGGGACGATGGTGTCCACGCCCTGCAGAGTCGAGTAGCTATCCCAGAACTCGCCACCGGACGAAGCGCAGTTCCCCATCGCGATGACCCACTTCGGCTCCGGCATCTGCTCGTACAGGCGACGCAGCCGCGGCGCCATCTTGTGGGTCACGGTCCCCGCGACGATCATCACGTCGGCCTGGCGCGGGCTCGAGCGGAAGACCTCTGCCCCGAAGCGCGCGAGGTCATGGGTCGAGGCACCGGTTGCGATCATCTCGATCGCGCAGCAGGCTAAGCCGTATCCGAGCGGCCACGGACTGCGCGAGCGCGCCCAGTTGATGAGGTTGTTGACGGTGGTGAACACCATGTTGTCCTCGTCGGCCAGGACGCCCTGTCGGGTCGGAAACTCCTCGCCGCCGAGGCCCGCCTGCGTGGTCAGGGGGCGTTTCTGGATGACGTCGTGTTCGAAGTCGATCGGGACTCCCGCGCGCTCGGCGGGACGTTCTTCTTGAACGGGCATCGAGGTCAAGTCTAGAGAGTTCTACGCCACTTGCACGGCCCGTTTCAGCAGTGCGACGAGCGCATCGTGCACGCCCGGCGCGCTCGCGACGATGTGCGGATGCCCCGATCGGGCTTGCGGCAGCTCGGTGACGCGGCCGCCCGCCTCGCGCACGATGAGCGCGCCCGCCATCCAGTCCCACGGCTTGTCGACCGATTCAAAGTACGCGTCGAAGCGCCCGGCGCCGACCCACGAGAGATCGAGCGCCGCCGACCCGTAGCGACGGAGATCGCGTACCTCACCGAGCACGCGGGTGAGGATGCGTGCCTGCTCCTGCCGGTCTTCTTTGACATACGCGAAGCCGGTCGCGACGAGGGCGCTGGCGAGCTCGGCGGCGGCTGACGTCCGCAGCGGGCGCGGCGCTCCGCCGCTGCGCGAGACGTGCGCCCCACTGCCCCGCGCAGCGCTGAACAGCTCGTCGCGAACGGGGTCATATACGACGCCGGCGAGAGCCCCATCAGCATCGGCGAGGCAAAGCACGACCGACCAGTGCGGCACGCCGTACAGGTAGTTGATGGTGCCGTCCAGCGGGTCGATGTACCACGTGCGGCCCGAGCCGCCTCGCTCGAGCGAGCCCTCCTCCCCGACGATCGCGTCCTCCGGGAAGGCCCAGCGGATCGCTGAGACGATCGCCGTCTCCGACTCGCGATCGGCATCGGACACAAGATCGGTGTGGCTGGACTTCGCGCCGACCCCGGTCGCCTTCCCCTCGAAGCTCTCGATCAGCTGCCGACCGGCGACGCGCGCGGCTTCGATCGCGACCAGCATCGGCTCCGGCATCAGGGCTGCTGCGATGCCAGCCGGCCCTCGACCTTGGGGCTCACGGGCGAGTGCGCCGTGATGTACGCGGCGACCACGTCAACTTCAACGTCGCCGTAGATGACGTTCGCGCCTTTCGCGAAGCCGGTGTGTCCATCGCCGCCGAGCAGGAGGTAGTCGATCGTCGCAACGTGGTAGGTCCGAGCCACGGCGAGCGGCGCTCCGGCGACCGTGATGCTCTTCACGCAGTTCGGCGCGCCGAGGTCGAAGCGGTACGACACGACGACGCCGGCCATATGGAGGCGCCCATTTACGCACACAGCGCGGTCGACGATCGCGGCGAGGTCCGCGCCGGTGAGGTCGACGTTCACCACGGTGTTCGAGAACGGCAATGCCTCGTAGAGCTGCCCGTACGTCAGCTGGCCCGCGGGGAACGACGCGCGAACGCCAGCCATGTTGTAGAAGGCGACGTCCGTCTTCCATCCCTGCTGGCGCCCGTACTCGACGAACGCGTCGGTGATGAGATTCCCGAAACCGGTCTCCTCGCGGAGGTTCGTGAGCGGCTCAGTGGTCCGTCCGACAACGCGCGACGTGTACTTCTCGCCTTCGGCGCGGCGCTCGTCGACGAGCTTCGCGATCTCGGGATCCGGCGTGACGTTCGGGTTCGCCGCGATGGGCAGGAGGGCATTGCCGCGTACGGCGTCCTTCATCCTGCGCGTCGTTCGGTCGACGACGATCTCCAGCCGCCCGACGTACTGCGTGTACGCGCCCGCGTCGACGATCGTCGTACGACCTTCGACGCGCGCGGTCTGGATCGGCAGGTGATCGTGCGCCGCGACGATCACGTCGATCCCCGGCACGTCGCGCGCGAGCTGCACCGCCTCGGCCGCTCCGATGTGAGCCGCGACGATGACGATGTCCGCCTGCCTCTGCACCTCGGCGATCAGCGGCCGGACGGAGTCGGCGGCGGGCTGGAACTGCAGCCCGGCCACGCTCGTCGCCTTCACGATCGTCGCCGAGCCGGGATTCGTGAGGCCGATGATCCCCACGCGCGCGATTCCGAGATCCCGCACCGCGAACGGCTTGAGGTAAGGCGGCGATCGTCCGGTCTTGGTCTCGATCACGTTCGCCGCCAGGAACGGGAAGGCCGCCTCCTTCGCGCGCTGTGCGAGCACGTCCTGTCCCCAATCGAAGTCGTGATTCCCGACCGCGAGCGCGTCGTAGCGCATCAGGTTCATCGCCTTCGTGACGGCCTCGCCCTTGTTCGCGTTCGAGATGAACGTGCCCTGCCAGGCATCGCCGGCGTCGATGAGCAGCGTCCGCTGCGGAGCACGGGCGCGGAAGGCCGCGACCTGCCCCGCGAGCTGCGCCATGCCGCCGGCCCGGAACGACGAACCGGCGTTCGCGCTCTGCACGATGTCGGCGTCGAGATGCCCGTGGATGTCGTCGGTGTGGAGGAGCTGGATCCGGTCATCGGCGATCGCAGCCGATGTCGGCGCCGGCGTGACGGCAGGCGAGCACGCGCATGCGGCCGCCAGCACCAGTGCAAGAACGAAGCGGGGCACGATCGCGATGCTAACGTCCACCCATGCTGCGCTTACTCCTCGTGATGACCCTCATCTCTTGCAGTGCACCGACGAGCGTCGCTGCGACGGGTTCGCCCGCACCGAGCCCATCGCGCTCCGCAGCGCTCGTGACCAGTCCGCCTACCGCGGCGGTGCGGTCGTCGCCGAGCGTCGACCCGGCCAGCGTCCCCAAGTGCAGCGCGTCACAACTGCAGGCGGTCGCGGCGGGTGTCCAGACCACCGACATCTTCGCGGGTGCGATCTTCATCGCGAACCGCGGCACCGCGGCGTGCACGCTGCGCGGTAACCCTGAGGTCGTGCTCATGACCAGCAGCGGATCGCCGCTCGACGTGAGGAGCGCCAGCGTCACCGCCGGTGCTCCAAAGCCCGTCGTGGTGCCTGTCAGCGAGTTCCGGCCAGACCCCGCGGGGCTCCTGGGCGTCGGCGCCAGCGCGCCACTGCGATGGGAGAATTACTGCGACGACGCGTTGCCGACGACCTTCCGCGTCACGCTTCCCGAGGCCGGCGGCGTCGTCCAAGGCACGTTCGTCGATCTTGCGGGTAAGCCCGTCTCGACATTCGGTGTGGCGCGCTGTGACGACGCTTCGGGACCTTCCACCGTCACGGTGTATCCGTTCCAGGAGCCGGTACCGTAGGCGGCGCAGGCGCCTGCTCGGGCGCTTGGCATGCGCCCTGCGGAGGGGGCACCGAGGGGAAGCACGTGGAAAGGAGGACAACACCATGGACCTCACTGCAATCGTCACCTGGATCATCTTCGGAGCTATCGTCGGAGTCATCGCGCGGTTCCTAATGCCTGGCCGAGACTCGATGGGCTGGGTCCCGACCATCGTCCTTGGCATCATCGGCTCTTTCGTCGGGGGTTATCTCGCGCAGATCTTGTTCCAGGGCAGCGCCGCGCTGCCTCCGCCTTCGGCCGGTTGGATCGGCTCTATCGTCGGCGCGATCATCGTTCTCGCGATCTACCGGTACACGCAAGGACGACGCGTCACGGTCTGATTTGCTGCTTTCGGCGGGGGCCTTCGGGTCCCCGCCGACTGTCTCCGGAATTGCTCCCCGACCTTGTCAGGCGCTGGCGGCCTGCTCGTGCGCCCGGTACTGAAGCTCGTAGAGGCGGTGGTAGACGCCGCGCTGCGCGAGCAGATCGCGGTGCGTGCCCATCTCCACCACTCGTCCCTTGTGCAGCACGATGATGCGGTCGACGTTCTGGATCGTCGACAGACGGTGGGCGATGATGATCGACGTCCGGCCCTGCATCAGCTTCTTGAGCGCATCCTGGATGAGGTGCTCGGTCTCGGTGTCGACGGACGACGTCGCCTCGTCCAGCACCAGCATGATCTCTGGGTTGAATGCGATAGCGCGGGCGAACGCGAGAAGCTGCTTCTGACCTACGGAGAGCGTCGAACCGCGCTCGGTCACGACCGTCGCATAGCCATCGGGAAGGCGGTCGATGAACTTATCGGCATTCACGAACCGCGCGGCGCCGCGCACCTTCTCATCGCTGATCGTCGCTTCGTTGAGACGGATGTTGGAGGCGATCGTGCCGGCGAAGATGAACGGGTCCTGGAGCACAACGCCGACGTGCCGCCGAACATCGGCCTGGCGCATCTCGCGCAGGTCCACGCCGTCCAGCAGGATGCGGCCCTTCTGCACGTCGTAGAAGCGCGAGATCAGGCTGATGATCGAGGTCTTTCCCGCCCCGGTCGCGCCAACGATGGCCACGCTCTCTCCCGCGCTGATGGTGAGGTCCACGTCCCGGAGCACCCACTCACCCTCGTTGTACGCGAACGAGACGTTGTCGAAGCGGATCTCGCCGCGCACGTGTGGCAGCTCGATCGGACTCGGCGGGTCGATGATCGTCGCTTTCGTGTCGAGCATGCTGAAGACGCGCTCCGACGAGGCCATCGCCGCCTGCATGATGTTGTACTTCTCTGACAGATCGAGGATGGGCTGGAAGAACTGGTTGAGCAGCTGCCAGAACGCCACCAGCGTCCCGAGGCTGAGCTCGTTCCGCTGGATCCAGTACGCGCCGACGACGAAGAGGGCCGCGGTCGTCGCCGCTCGGGTGAAGTTCACGGTCGGCTGGAAGACGCTCATGGCTCGTACCTGACCCTGGTTCGCCGCCAGCAGGTCCCGGTTCAGGACGTCGAACTGGTCGAACGTCTGCTTCTCCCGCGTGAAGAGCTGCACGATCGCCATCCCTGACAGCGTCTCGTTGAGATAGACGTTGACGCGTGCGAGACGGATACGGATCGAGCGGAAGGACTCGCGCATCATGCCGCGGAAGTAGGCGGTGATCGCGGTGAGGATCGGCAGCGAGACGAACGTGATGAGCGCGAGGCGCCAGTCGAGCAACAGCATCGCGATCGAGATCAACACGAGCATGGCGACATCGCCGAAGATCGACACGACGCCGCGGGTGACCATGTCGGTAAGGGCATCGATGTCGTTCGTGATCCGCGTCATCAGCCGGCCCACCGGGTTGCGGTCGAAGAAACCGAGCGACAGGTACTGCAGGTGGCGGAACAGCTCGAGGCGAAGGTCGTACATCGCGCGCTGCCCCACCCACGTCGTCAGCAGCGTCTGCCCGAAGCGCAGCCCGGCCCCAGCCGAGAGCACGAGCAGGTAGAGGACACCGAGGAGCGCGAGTCGGCCGAAGGCCTCGTCGCGGCCGAGCTCGCCGTTGACTGCGGGGATGATGGCCTGGTCGACGATGAACTTGGCGATGATCGGCGGAGCGATCTGCGCCAGCGACATCGCGAGGAGCAGGACCAGCGAGACGATCACCCAGATCTTGTATGGGGCGAGATAACCGACGAGACGCTGTGTCAGGCGCGCGTCGTAGGCCTTCCCGAGGATCTCGTCCTCGTGCACGAACCCGCCGCCGCCATGCCCACCGCCGCCGCCGCCGCCGCCATGCCCAGCCATCTCAGTCCTGCCCCAGCTCTTCCATGCGCGCGCGCGGGCGCTGGAAGCGGCCGCTGTCGTCGGTCGTCGCGCGAACCCGCTTCTCGTGCTCCTGCTGCTCCTCGTCGACCTCCAGCTCCTCTTCCAGTAGCTGGCGGCGGTACATGCTCGCGTACAGGCGACCGAGCTCGAGCAGCTCGCGGTGCGTACCGCGCTCGGCGATGCGGCCCTCGTCCAGCACGAGGATCTCGTCCGCATCCTTCACCGTCGAGATGCGGTGCGCGACGACGATGCTGGTGCGCTCGCGCATCACACCGCGCAGCCGCTTGAGGATCTCCGCCTCGGTGTAGGTGTCCACCGCGGAGAGCGCGTCGTCGAGGATCAGGATGCGCGGGTCCTTTGCGACGGCACGCGCGATCGCGGTCCGCTGTTTCTGTCCGCCCGACAGCGTGACGCCGCGCTCGCCGATCATCGTGTCGTACTGCGCCGGAAAGTCCGCCACGTCCTTCCCGAGCTGCGAGATCTCGCCCGCCCACTCGAGCTCGGCCGGCGTGAGCGCACGGTCGATACCGAAGCCGACGTTCTCGCGGAGCGGGACGGAGAACAGGAATGTCTCCTGTGGGACATACCCGACCGCGCGCCGGAGCGCGGCGAGCGGATAACGCTTCACGTCGATGCCGTCGATGAGGATCTCGCCCTGCTGCGCGTCGAAGAGTCGCGGGAGGAGGTTGACCAGCGTGCTCTTGCCGGATCCGGTCGGGCCCACGATCGCGAGCGAGCCGCCGGCCGGCACCGAGAACGAGATGTCGCGGAGCACGATCGTCTGTCCGTAGGCGAACGCGACCCCGCGCACCTCGACCGCACCCTTGATCGGGATGTCGACCGGATCGATGGGATCGGTGACCGTCGCGCTCGCGTCGTACACCGCCTGCAGCCGGCGGAGCGATGCCCAGCCTTGCTGGATGATGTTGACGACTTCGCCGAGCGCGATCATCGGCCACGAGATGAGCTGCAGATACGCCAGGAACTGCACGAGCTGACCGATCGTCAGCCGATGCTCGATCGCGTCCTGGCCGCCGATGTAGAGGATCGCGAGGACCGCCCCGCCGAGGATGAAGTTCATCATCGGCCAGAGCAGCCCGTTCACCTTCGCGAGCGCCACGGCCTTGTCGAGGTAGTCGCGGTTCACGACCGCGAACGAGCGGATCTCCGGCTCCTCCTGCGAGAAGGCCTTCACCACGCGGATACCGGAGAAGTTCTCCTGCGCCTTGGCGGAGAGATCGCCGAACTGCGCCTGCAGCTGCTCGAAGCGCTTGTTCACGCGACGGCCCACGGTCCAGAACACATATGAGGAGAAGGGCGTGAGGACGAGCGCGACGAGGGCGAGCTTCGTGTCGACGCCGAACATCGAGATGAACGTGAACACGAGTGTCAGGAGCGTGTTGGTGAGCATCAGGATCCCGAAGCCCACCATCTGGCGGACGGCCTGGAGATCGTTCGTGAGGCGCGCCATGAGGTCGCCGATCCGCTGGTGCTGGAAGTACCCGAGGTGCATGGTCTGGAGGTGCGCGAGCAGGTCGTTGCGCATCCGGTACTCGATGCGCCGCGAGGCGTCGAGGATCCGCCAGCGTCCAAAGCCGCGCAGCGTACTCTCGATGGCCGACAGAACGACCATGAGCACAGCGAGGCGCACCACCAACTCCAGATCGGCGCCCTGCGTCAGTGCGTCGACTATCCGACCGATGATCAGCGGTGCGAGCACCGCCACGAAAGCGGCGACACCGACGATGACGACGCCGACGGCGATACGGAGCTTGTGCTGTCCGAGGTAGTGCACGAAGGTGGCGCGCGGGGACCTCACTTGAGACTTGATTTTAACCGGACCGTCCGACCTCCGAGCCACACACCGAACACGACCAGCGCCGCAAGCACGAAGACGGGCGCGACGCCCCACACGTCGGCGATCGGACCGACGAAGATCAGGGGCAGAAAGCTGAAGGTGGACACAAGGACGTTGAGCACGCCGAAGACGCGGCCGCGGATGTCATCGCGCAGCTGCTCCTGGAGCAGCGTCATCGCCGGGACCGTGATGAACGCGTACGCGACCCCGAAGAAGAACGCGGTCACGCTGACCATGCCGATGAAGAACGGCAGTACTTCCCCGAGCACGCCCCCCAGACGCGACGTGAAGACCTCGGCGAGCGGTCGAGCCGCCGCAAGCCCAAGGAGGGCGAGGCCGACAACGAGGAGGCCCGTGCCGATCGCATTCGCCCGGCTGATGCGGTTGCCGACCAGGTTCAGCAGGCCGAGTCCGAGCACCACTCCGATCCCGGCCGGCGCGACGAGCACCACGACGTTGCGCTCGCCGAGCTTGAGCACTTCGCGAACGAAGCCGGGCGCCAGTGCGCCGGCCACTGCGATCAGCGTGTATGTGAGTGCGATATAGATCATCGACCACGTGACGAGTGGCGTCGCGCGCAGGTAATGAAACGCTTCCGATATCCCCTGGCGGGTCTCCGTGACAGCCCGCGCGGCCAGCTCGGCGTCGATGAGGTGCGCTGCCTTCTGCGGCGGGGGTGACGGCGGCAGACTCGCGCACAGTAGCGACGAGATCCCGAACATGGCGGCGATCACGCTCCAGAGGAACTCGAACCCGTACAGGCTCACCGCGATCGGGGCGAGGATGATGAACCCGAGCAGGAACGATCCGTTGAACGTGAAGGTGAAGAGCGAGTTGGCCACCATGAGATCGCGCTTCCTCACGATGCCCGGGATCGTCGCCGACTCAGCTGGCACGAAGAAGATCGTGACCGCCGCCACGAGGAAGTTCACGATGTACGCCGTCGTCAGGCTTTCGCCGGCGATCAGGAGCGGCAACACCGCTACGCCGCGCAGCGCGTTCGTCACGACGAGGACGAAGCGCCGGTCGGTGCGATCCACGAGGACGCCCGCGCCGATGCCGAACAGCACCGCCGGGATGATGGCGAGGAGGATCAGGAAGGACGAGGACGTATTCGAATGCGTGAGCTCGGCGACGAGGATGATCAGCGCGGAGGTGACCGCGTTCGCGGCCGTCTGCGACAGGATCTGCGCCGCCCAGACGGCGAGGAACGCGCGATTGCGGAAGAGGCCGGCATGTACGGCCTCCTGGACCTCGGCCAACGGTCGGGCTTAGTCCGTCGGGGCCAGTGGCCCGCGCGAGACGAACCGCTTGATGTCGCGCTCGACCGACGAACGGGGCACGAGCACACGGTGCTGGCACGTCGTGCAGCGCAGGCCGATGTCCGCGCCCAGCCGCACGATGCGCCACGTGTCGCCACCGCACGGATGGGGCTTGCGCAGCGTGACAACGTCGTCGAGATACAGCGGGAGCGGTCCCTTTGTCTTCCCGGGCACGACATGGGTCTCGGTCATTCGCGCGAGTCTAGCCGCGAGGCTCAGCGCAGCGGTGTCGCAAGGGCCGGCAGTTCGAGCCCCAACTCCTTGCTGACCTCGAAGCGCGTTCCCTTGTAGATGAGCTCGAACTGACCGACGATTCCGCCGGTCCGTGTCATCGCCACGTACATGACCTCAGGCGCGCCGATGGCGCGGACCAGCCACGGACCACGGATCGCGACGGAGTCAACGGTGAGCGCGCGATCGGCCGTCGCGCCGAACCAGCTTCGCGGTCCGACCCGAGCGGTGTTGACCGCGATCGCTTCGGCGCCCGCGTTTCGGAGCTCGTTCACCAGATCCGAGAGCGCCCGTTCGTCGAATGTCCCTTCGACCCGGACCGTGATGCCGGCGCCGCTCGCGGCGCTCATCCCCGCGAAGACGCGGACCTGGCTGAGCTGACGCTCGGCCTCCGTGAGCGATCCTCTTCCGCTCGCGATCGCCTCACGCGCCGTGTCGGTGCGATGGCGGAGGTCGAGGATCTCGTCCTTGATGGCGTTGTTGCGCTCGGAGAGGTTCGCGATGAGCGTCGTGATTGACGCGGGCGTCTCGAGCTGGAGACTGCGCGAATACACGTCCTGCGCTGCGATCTGCGTGACCGCGAGCACGCCCAGGAACAGGGCGACCGCCGTGACGGAGATGACGCCGGCGTTCGATCTCATCTGATCGGTTTCATCTTGGCGTCGCG
>JALYLT010000027.1 GCA_030774095.1 Chloroflexota bacterium | reverse complement strand
CGATCCGCGAGAGCGCACCGTGGCGCGACGACGAAGGCCGCCTCGTCTATCTCCGTCCGACCGCGCTCACCGCCCCCGACCGGCGGCTGCTCGGCGTGGCGGTGGAGATCGGCCGCGCGTCGCAGGACATGCACGAGCGGATCCAGCGGGCGTGCGACTGGTCGACCACCGCGATCGCCTATCAATTCGGCGTGACGGGCTACACGACCCCGGCCGCCATGGCGATCCATCTCGGGAAGGGCGTCTGTCAGGACTACGCCCACATCCTGCTGTGCGTGCTGCGCCTGCTCAACATCCCAGCGCGTTACGTCTCCGGTCATCTCATCGGCGAGGGCGCGCCGCACGCGTGGGTCGAGGCGCTGCTGCCGAGCGACGACGGGATGGTCGAGGTCATCGGCTACGACCCGACCCATTCGCGACGAACACGCCTCGACTACATCACCGTCGCGGTGGGACGCGACTTCGCCGACGTCTCCCCGACATCCGGCGTCTACGGCGGGCCAGCGCTCGGCCGGCTCGCCGCGTCGAAACACGCGGAGGTGCTCGAGCTCGTCGACGCGTCCGCGGCGGTCGCCTCATGACATCAACGACGCCGCGTCTGAACGCCTACGAGCTTGGTGGATTCTGGGACGAGATGTTCGACGCGTCTGGGCGACCGCGCGAGCACTACGCGCCGCTCGCGGGGCGTCTCGCCACGCTGTCGACCGCGGACGTCACTCGGCGCCAGCACCTCGCCGAGCTTTCGTTCCAGGCACGCGGGATCACCTTTGCGGTGAACCAGGACCCGAGTGGGCTCGAGAAGATCATTCCGTTCGATCTGATCCCGCGGCTCATCACGCCCGAAGAATGGCATCGGATCGAGCGGGGCCTCGAGCAGCGCGTGCGTGCGCTGAACCTGTTCCTTCACGACATCTACCACGAGCAGAAGATCCTGAAGACGGGACTCATCCCACCGGCGCTGGTGCTCGGCGCATCGGGCTACCGGCGTGAGTTCCGCGGTGTCGACGTGCCGCTCGGCGTGTACACGCACGTCGTCGGGACGGACCTCGTCCGCGACGAGACCGGTCGCTTCTTCGTCCTCGAGGACAACCTGCGCACGCCCTCGGGCGTGTCGTACGTCGTCGAGAATCGGCGCGTCCTCAAGCGCGTCTGGCCACAGCTCTTCGCCGACTACGACATCCGTCCGGTCGAGGGATACGCGCAGGATCTCCTGAGCGTCCTGCGCGACTGCGCGCATCAACTCGTTGAAGAGCCAACGGTCGTGTTGCTCACGCCCGGTGTCCACAACTCCGCATTCTTCGAGCACACCTTCCTCGCGAAGGCGATGGGCATCGAAATGGTCCAGGGCTCCGACCTGTTCATCGACGACGCAACGGTCTACATGCGCACGACGAGCGGCCGCCGGCGCGTCGACGTGATCTATCGCCGCGTCGACGATGACTTCCTCGACCCCCTGGCATTCCGGCACGACTCCATGCTCGGTGTCCCGGGCCTGCTCGCCACCACCCGGATGGGCCGGGTGAGCCTCGCGAACTCGATCGGCTGCGGTGTCGCGGATGACAAGGCGATCTACGCGTACGTCCCGACGATCATCAAGCACTATCTCGGTGAGGACGAGATCCTCCCGAACGTGAAGACCTACATCGCGGACCTCCCGGCAGAGCGCGCATACATCCTCGAGCATTTGGACGACCTCGTCGTGAAGAGCGTGAACGAGAGCGGTGGCTACGGGATGCTCATCGGACCGCAGTCGACGAAGGCGGAGCGGGAGGACTTCCGCGCACGCATCATCGCCGATCCGCGCAACTACATCGCGCAGCCCACGATCGCGCTCTCGCGCCATCCCTGCTGGAGCAACGACCACCTCGAAGGCCGGCACGTCGACCTCCGACCATTCGTGCTCTTCGGCCGCGAGGTCAAGGTCACGCCGGGCGGACTGACCCGCGTCGCGCTTCGAAGCGGCTCCCTCGTGGTCAACAGCTCGCAGGGTGGCGGCGCGAAAGACACCTGGGTGATGACCTAGTGCTGTGCCGCGTGGCCGACGACCTCTTCTGGATGGCGCGCAATGTCGAGCGCGCGATCTCGGTCTCGCGTCTCATCGACGTCACGCGTCACCTCGAGCTCGACGCGGGCGATGCTGACTTCTGGGCGCCGCTGGTGGGCGAGGGCCCGGAGCTCACTGTGGACGTGCGTTACTGGCTGACGTCCGAAGAGGTCAATCCGGACTCGCTCGTGTCCTGCGTCCGACGCGCGCGCAGCCTCGCTCGCGGCGTGCGCGAATCGATCTCCACCGAGATGTGGGAGGAGCTCAATCAGCTGCACTTCGCGATCGCGCGTCCGACGAACATGCGCGAGAGGCGCGGGGATCTCGGCGGCTTCCATCGGCTCGTTCGCGAGCGCCTTCAGCACGTCCAGGGTCTGGCGGAGGCGACGCTCGCGCATGACGAGCCCTGGCAGTTCATCACGCTCGCGACGTACCTCGAGCGCGCGCACGATGTCGCTCGGCTGCTGCGGCGTCAGGTACATCTGCTCGAGCGGCGCGAGGGCAGCGACACCGACATGGTGAAGTGGCTCGCCGTCCTGCGCTCGTGCGGCTCGGCCGAAGCGTACGCGCGGTATTACTCACTGTCGGTGGAACCGGCGCGCATCATCGAGTTCCTGCTCCTGAATCCGGTGTTCCCGCAGTCGGTGCGATTCAGCCTCAACGTCGCGGGCGAGCGGCTGACCGAGATCGCCGCGCTGCGCGAGGGGGCTGGCAACGATCCGGGGCCCGCGCCGCGGACGCTCGGACGCGTGCGGGGGATCGTCGATAACGCCGCGGTCGACGAGATCCTCGACATCGGGCTCGAGGAGTTCCTCGACACGGTGCAATCGTCGATCGCGGCGGCATCGGATCAGCTCACCGCGACCTATCTGCGCGATCAGCCGCAGGCCGCGAGCCTGGTCGGCGTCGCCCGGGCGACGGTCCTCATGGCCGAGCAGCAGCAGCAATGAAGGTAGCGATCACCCACCGGACGCTCCTCGAGTACGACGCGGAGGTCGTCGAGAGCGTGATGGACGCGCGCTTGGGCCCGCGTACCGACGAGGATCAGCGCTGGGATCGCTTCGACCTCCGCACCACGCCGCCCGGCACGATCCGGCGCTACCGCGACGGGTTCGGGAACGCCGCGTATCTCCTCAGCGTCGCCAAGCCGCACCGATCGCTCGCCGTCACGACGACCAACGAGGTGGTCACGTTGCTGGTCGATCCGTTCCAGCCACCTTCCGCGAGGCCGTCCCCGTTGGACGCGGGCGCGCTCGCCGATCACCTGCAACCGACGACGCTCGTCCCGCTCGATGACGCCTCGCGTGCCCTCGCCGACCCCAACCGGCCTGCCGGCGCGGAGGACGCGTTCATGGCGGCGCAGCGCCTGATGCACCTGGTGCACGAGCGCTTCACCTACCGGCCCGACGTCACGACGGTCGCGACGGCCGTGCCCGAGGTACTGCGTTCGGGGTCCGGCGTGTGTCAGGACCTCGCACACGTGCTGCTCGGCCTTCTACGCAGCGTCGGCATACCCGCGCGGTATGCGAGCGGCTACATCGTGACGAGCAGCGGGCCGGACGCGCCACAGCATGGCGCGGGCGCGTCGCATGCGTGGGTCGAGGCCTACACGTCGACTCACGGCTGGCGCGGCCTCGATCCGACGAACGACCTGATCGCAAGCGAGCACCACGTGAAGATGGCGGTCGGACGCGATTACCGGGATGTGCCGCCGACGCGCGGCAGCTACCGCGGCGATGCGACCGAGCGCCTCAGCGTGACGGTGGTGGCGCGGGCGATCTAGGCGCGCCCCGCTGAACGGCATAGACGCGCCACTTACCCTCTGTCGCGGTGGGCACGCCCATATCTCGGGAGAACTTCGCTCGGGTCATCACCGCGGTGTATGCCGTTACGTTGGTGATCGGCGTTCTCGTGTTGCGACCGGGGTGCGTCCGGCTCGTCGTGTGGACCTCCCAGGAGAAGTCGGATCAGCTGGGGAGCATCGCCGATCGCTACGAGCAGACGCGGCCAAGCCAGGACTTGCGCTGTATCGACATCAAGGTCGTCCTCAAGGCCTCGGGCGAAGCCGAGGCGGCCCTCGCGCACGGCGTCTTCGAAAGCAACGAGGCCCGGCCGGACGTGTGGTCGCCGGCCGCCAACACCTGGGTCGATCTGCTCGAGCAGGATCGCATCGTTGCCGGCCTCCCCACGATGATCCCGGCGGCACGACCGAGCATCGTTCGCTCTCCACTTGTCATCGCCATGCCTGACCAGATGGCGAAAGCGCTCGGCTGGCCGACGAAGGACATCTCCTGGCTCGAGATCTTCAGCCTCGCACAGGATCCGCAAGGTTGGGCGAGCCGCGGCCATCCGGAGTGGGGCCGCTTCAAGCTCGGCAAGACGAACCCGCTCATCTCGACCTCCGGACTCCACGCCCTCATCGCGACGTACAAGATGTCGGGCGGCACATCGATCGACGACCCGAGCGTGCGCGCCTTCATGAAAAGCGTCGAGTCGTCAGTGGTGCACTACGGCCGCACCGTCTCGGCGTTCCTCAAGAATCTGGCCGACGCCGACGATCGAGGCGAGGCGCTGTCTTACGTCTCGGCGATCGCCATGGAGGAGAAGCAGGTCTGGGAGTACAACGACGGCAATCCGGAGTTCCGCGCCAACGGCAAGCGTCTCGCGCCCAATATCCCGCTCGTCGCGGTCTATCCGCGCGAGGGCACGCTCGTCGCCGATCACCCCTACGTCGTGCTCGACGCCCCGTGGGTCGGTGACGAGGAACGCCGCGCCGCCGCGCGCTTCCTGGATCACCTCAAAAGTGATCCGGTCCAACAGGAGTTCAAAGCGACCGCGTTCCGCGGCGCGCGCGGCGAGACCGGTCCCGTGATCGACAACAGCCCGTGGCTTAACCCCTTCAAGCCAGACATCCAGCTCGCTATGCCCGACCCCGCGAAGCTTCTTCAGATCCAGGCGTCGTGGAAGGATTACCGCAAGAGTGCGCGGGTCCTGTTCGTCTTCGACGTGTCCGGCTCGATGAGCGATCGCCTTGGGTCGGCGCCCGCGAGCAAGCTGGATCTCGCGAAGGAGGCCCTGTCATCGGCGCTCGATCAGTTCGGGCCCGATGACCAGGTCGGTCTATGGGCGCTCGCAGGCACCGAGATCCGCCAGCTCCTCGGCGTCGCGCCGCTTCGCGATCAGACCGCGCAGCTTCGCGCCGAGATCGACCGCCTCAAACCTGGAGGCACCGGCCGGAGCCTGTACACGACTCTGGCGAACGCGGTGGCGTCGATGCGCCAGCGCATCGACCGCGATCGGATCAACGCGGTGATCGTGCTGACGGACGGACGCAACGACGATCCGGCGAACTCGGACTTGAACGGCCTGGTCCGGACGCTACGGGCTCAAACGGAAGATGAGCGCGTTCGTGTGTTCACGATCGCGTACGGCGCCGGCGCCGACCAGGAGTCGCTTGACAAGATCGCGCTTGCCTCACGCGGAACGGGTTACGACGCGGTCGACGCCAGCGTTATCGGTCGGGTCGTCCTCGACGCGGTGTCGAACTTCTGATGCGCACGCTCGCGGAGCTCCGTGACCCATCCGCTCTCCTTCTGGCGGTGGCAGCCGCCGTCACGCTGCTGGCGTTCCAGGAAGGACTCTTAGTGGCGCTGCTCGCGGCGGTGAGCGTTCTCGTGGTGCGCACCGCAGCGCGACCTCTGGCAGACCGCCTGATCCCTCTGCCGCCGGCGCCGCCCGCGCCCCCGCCGGGTCAACCCTGGTATTACCCGCTCACGCGACGAGAGAGCGAGGTCGCGCTCCTCCTCAGCGAGGGCCTAACGCATCGCGAGATCGGCGAGCGACTCCATTCCGATCGGACGGTCGATGGCCATCTCTCGGAGAGGAGCGTCGACACGAACGTCCAGAACATCATGAACAAGCTGAACATGAATCGGGCGCCCCAGATCAGCGCGTGGGTGGCTGAACGACGCCCCCGTGGCCCGGTCAGCAAGGTGTAGCGCCGACATAAGTACCGATCTAAGCACCGCGTAAGCCCTTTCCCGGATGCGGGCGGAGGCCCACGAGCGTCACCTTGCTTCGCAGTGGAGGTGACGCAGATGTCACAGCGTGGAAGGGCAAGCACACGGATCACGTTGGTCGTTGGCGCGCTACTCGTCGCGGCTTTCTACATCGGCGGTAAGCCAAGCATCCCGAACCTGCCGGCCTGTGGGACCACACCGCTGGTGGTACTCGCGTCGAACGAAAAGTCGGGGCTCGTCGGGGAGATGGCGGCGGACTTCGCCAAGACGAGACCGACCGTCGATGAAAAGTGCGTCGCCGTGAAGGTCGTGAAGAAGGCGTCGGGCGAGGCGGAGGAAGCGCTCGCGCGCGGCTGGAACGAGTCGACTGACGGTCCCCAGCCCGATGTGTGGTCACCGGCGAGCTCGAGCTGGGTCGAGATCCTGCGCGTCCATCGCGTCGGCGTCGATAAGTCGGATCTCATCCCGGCGTCGCTGCCAAGCCTGATCCAGTCGCCGCTGACGATCGCGATGCCGCGGCCGATGGCCGAGGCCCTGGGCTGGCCCGAGCGCCCGATCGGTTGGCACGACGTCCTCGCGCTCGCGCGGGATCCGCGCGGCTGGGCTCGCCACGGACATCCGGAATGGGGCCCGTTCCGTCTTGGTAAGACGAACCCGACGGTATCGACGTCCGGCCTTCACGCCCTGCTCGGCACCTACTACGCGGCCACTGGGCTCACCGCTGATCTCACTGCCGCGGATGTGCAGCGGCCGGACGTCGTGCAGTTCGTGAAGGACATCGAGCAATCGGTCGAGCACTACGGGAACACCGCTGCCACATTCATGCAGAACCTCGGAGCCGCGGACGCGCATGGCGACGCGATGGGCTACATGTCGGCGATCGCGGTCGAGGAGAAGCAGCTCTTCGACTACAACCGACAAACCCCGCGCCAGGTCCCGCTCGCCGCGATCTATCCGACCGAAGGGACGCTGGTCGCCGATCACCCCTACGTCGTGCTCCGCGCCCCGTGGGTGGACGAGTTCAAGCGACGCGCGGCCGCCCTGTTCCTCGCCTACCTCGAGGCACCAGACCGCCAGGAGCGTTTCCGCGCAGAAGGCTTCCGTGACCACGAAGGACGCGGGGGTCCGGATCTCTCGCAGCAGTGGGGCGTGCTGCCGGCGGGCCCCGCGACGGTGCTGCCCGCACCGTCCGCGGACGCGCTCGCCGCGGTGGAGGCGTCGTGGAAGGAAGTTCGCAAGCGGGCGCGAGTGCTCATGGTCCTGGATGTGTCCGGCTCCATGTCCGGACAGAAGCTCGAGCTCATGAAGCGTGGCGCGGCAGGGAGCCTCGACCTCTTCCTCGATGACGACGAGCTCGCGCTCTGGTCATTCGGGAACGGGACCGACCAGATCGTCGCAATGGGTCCGGTCGGACCGCGCCGGGCCCAGCTGAGCCAAAGCATTTGGGGCCTCTTGGCGGGAGGCGGCACGCGTCTGTATGACAGCACGCGCGAGGCGGTGCGAGAGATCGCATCTTCCGTCGATCCGCGCCGCATCAGTGCCGTCGTCGTGCTGACCGACGGCGTCAATACGAACGGCAACCCGGACCTTGAGGCGCTCCTGCGAGACCTGCGCTCCGCGACGGCGGAGACGCGCGTCCGCGCCTTCACGATCGCGTACGGAACGGACGCCGACCGATCGATCTTGCAACGCATCGCCGAGGCGACGCGGGGTGCGTCGTACGACGCATCGAATCCCGCATCGATCGAGACCGTGTTCGAGGAGGTCATCGGTAACTTCTGATGAGAACTCCACTTCGCCTCGATCGCGCTGGACTCGCCCTCAGCCTCGCGGTCGCGATGGCCTACATCCTCCTCAGCGCCGCCTGGCCACTAGCGCTGGGCGCTGGCCTGCTCGTGTACCTGCTGAAGCTCACGCTCGATCTTCCCTGGCGCCCGTATCGCCGGCGCCTTCCCGCACCCGACGCGGGCTCGCCCGAGGCGTTCTGGCTCGAGCGCGCCGGACGCGCACTCACGTCCATCCGGGAGCTGCGCCGCTCCGCGCGATCGGAGTCCATCGCGCAGCGCTGCGCCGCGATCGCCATCCAGGCTGAAGCAAGCGTCGCGACGCTGCGGCGCCTCGCGTATCAGGCCAGCGTCGTGTCAGGGCTCGCGCGATCGGGCGCGAGCACAGACCGGCTCGAGAACACGCGGCTCGGGCTCAACGCCCGCATCGAAGCATCAGTGCTCGGACTCGAAGGTCTGGTGGCCAGGCTCGCGGAGATCGTCGCGCTCAGCGAAGCAGGACCGGACGTCGCATCGGTCGACGACCTCGCATTCGAGCTCGACACGCTGCGCGCCGCGCTGGTCGAGACCGAGGAGCTCGGTCGCACTTCAGTCCACTCGCTCACCGCACCCATTGAAAGAGGAGGGCAATGACATGTTCCGGTTGATCTTTCGCACCTGGCACTACTCGGTCGCGTTCCTTTCCCAGCTCTTCGACGAGCGCGCCGATCCGCGCGTGCAGATCGAGCAAGCCATCGAGGAGGCGAAGCGGCAGCACGGGCTTCTCGCGGAGCAGGCGGCCGCCGTCATCGGGAATCAGCGGGAGCTCCAGTTGAAGATCGCGCGTGGCAACGCGGAGCTCGAGCGTCTCGACGCCTCCACCGCACAGGCGCTGCGCCTCGCGGACACGGCTCGGTCTAAGGGCGACCAGCAGGGAGCCGCGCGTTATGAGCGCACCGCGCAGCTGCTCGCGACCCAGCTCGCGGCCGCGCAGTCGTCGCTGAGCGATCTCGGCGAACTGCATGAGCGCGCCGCGGCCGGCGCCGGTGCGGCACGCCGGGCCGTCGAGCAGAACGCGTTCACGCTCCAGCGGCAGATGGCGGAGCGATCGAAGCTCCTGACGGAGCTCGAAGCGGCTCGGATGCAGGAGCGCATGGCGGAAGCCCTGGCTCGCATCGGCAGCCTCGCGCCGGCCGGCAACGTTCCGACCCTGCCGCATCTCCAAGAACAGATCGATCGACGCATCGGGCGCGGCGCCGGCCGGCTCGAGATCGCCCGCGACGGCGTCGAGTCGCAGCTACTCGAGGTCGAGCGAGCGGTCGTCGACGCGCGGGGTGAGGAGCTTCTCGACGAGATCCGCCGGCGCGAAGGTCTCGCGCCGGCAAAGGAGCAGTGAAGTGCAAGTTCGTACCGCGCTGACCACCGTCGTATGGCGAGCGGCGGTCTCCGCGATCGCCGGGCTGCTTGTCTCGGCTTTCGCGGCGGCGGCATTGGCTCTCGGCTCAGGAGCATCCGCCGACCGACTGCCTGTCGGTCGCACGATCTCTGACTCCCTCGCGCCGCTCTTCTCGGCCGTGGTGGGAGCCGGTCTCATCGCGAGCATCGTCGTGTTCGCGTGCCTCGTCGGGAACGACGTCGTGCGAAAGGCTGGACCCTGGCTGGTCGCGCAACGTGGCCTGCTCCTCGGACCGTTCCGCACGATCGCCTGGCTGGTCGCGCACATCGCGCTCGCCGTCGTCGTCGCGCTTCAGTACGTCGCTAGATCCACGGTCGTCGTCGAGGCCGTCTGGCTCGCGCGCATTGTCGGGAGAGCGGTGGGATCGGTGCTCGTGGGCGTCATGATCGTCGGCGGATTCGCTGCCGCATATGTCGGTCTGATCGTGGTCAGCTTCAATTCCATCACCGAGAGCACAGCCATCGTTGTCGCGATCCTTGACGACCCACCGCGCCCGCTCGCGATGGCGTTCGGTTTCGGCGGCGCCGCAGGAATGATGTACATCGGAGTCGGAGCGTTGGCGCTCTGCCTTTGGCTCCCCTATCACATGACCCGTGCCGGCCTGCGGCGCGCCGCCCGGCGCGTTGGCACCGTCGCGTCGTGAATCAGCAGGTCTTCGACTTCGTCGTGGGCGCGAGCCTCGCCCCTCTCGCCGCGTGGGGACTCTTCCGCCTGTGCGCGGCTCGCGAAACCTATTTCGGGTGGATCCTGCCGCTCTTCCTCATGGGGATGTTTGCGGGCATGTCTGCCGGCAGTGGAAGCGGCAGCCTGCTGGCGCTGGGGGCATTCGCGGGCCTCGTTGCCGGCGGCATCGTGCTCGGCAGACGCTCGTGGCAATTACATCGCGCACACCAGGAAGAGCTCGAGTCTTTCGCGCACGAACTCGGTCTGAGCTTCACGTGGAACGACCAGACGCATGCGATCGCGGCGGCCACCCTTGTTGATGACGTGGGCAGCTGCATCAACGTGGTCAGCGGCAACTGGCACGGAATCTCGGTCGCCTTGTTCGACTACCAGTACATGGACTACAGCGACTCGGAGGCCCCAGCGATGATCGTGCTGACCTGCGCTGTCACCACACTCGAGGTCCCTCAACCGCAATTGATCATCCGCGGTCGTCGCCTCAGGGAAATGATCAAGAAAGCATTTGGATCGAAGCGTGGCTTACTGGGAGATGAGGCGTTCGATCGTAGTTTCCATGTGGAGACCACCGACCTGGACCGCGCGAAGGTCATCCTTGGTCCGCGAACGCGTGAGTGGCTGTTGGCGAACGCCCGCGGCGATAAGGTGCTCGTCGACGGGACGACGTTGATGCTTTGCGTCGGCCACCAAATGATGAAGCAGTTACCGGATCTGCTCGACCGAATCCGGGCTCTTCGCGCGACATTCGCGTAACTGCTCGACACTGTTGTTTGGAGTGGACGTGCGCTCTCTTTTGAGGCGGCTCTCGGCTTCGTTGGGCATCAGCCGGCAGCACGCCGGAAGCGACACCGAGCCACCAACACCCTGCACTATCCGCTCACCACACGAGAGGCAAAGGTCGCGGAACTGATCGCGGCAGGTTGGACGAACGATGAGATCGCGACGCACTTCGGCAGAAGCCAGCGCACGATCGGTGTGCGTGTCTTCGTCATCATGCACAAGCTGAACGTGGGTAAGCGAGAGAAATCGCCGCGTGGGTGGCGCAGCACCGCCCGCCGTAGGCGCGTGGCACTCTATGGCGATGGACCTTGAACTGACCGGCAAGACCGCTCTGGTCGCGGCAGCATCGAAGGGCCTCGGCCGAGCGATCGCCGAGGAATTCGCGCGCGAGGGCGCGAAGGTGGCGATGTGTAGCCGGGAAGAGTCCGCAATCACGTCGGCAGCTGAGGACATCCAGCGCAAGACCGGGAACAAGAACATCCTCCCGATCGCCGCTGACCTCTCCACCAGCGAAGGTTGCGAAACGTTCGTACAAAACGCGATCGGCGCCTTCCACGCGATCGACATCCTCATCGTGAACGCAGGTGGCCCGCCTCCCGGACGATTCGATGACCTCGACGACGCAGCGTGGCAGAAGGCCGTCGACCTCACGCTCTTCTCCGCGGTGCGCCTCACGCGCCTGGCTTTGCCCCAGATGCGGAAGCAGAAGGGCGGCTCGATCGTTTACTCGACCTCGACCTCGGTGCGGCAGCCGACCCAGTACCTCAACCTCATCCTGTCGAACGCGGTCCGCGCGGCTGTGCACGGCATGCTGAAGACGCTGTCAGCCGACCTCGCGAAGGACGGGATCCGCGTGAACGCGGTGCAGCCGGGACGGATCGCGACCGACCGGCTCGTCCAGCTCGACACCGACACCGCCAAGCGACAGAACACGACGCCCGAGGCCGTGCGCAAGAGCTATGAGGAGTCGGTCATTCCGCTCGGCCGCTACGGCGAACCCGCCGAGTACGCGGCCGCGGTCGTGTTCATCGCGTCGCCGAAGGCGTCGTACATCACCGGCGTTTCGCTCCAGGTGGACGGCGGCATGCTCAAGAGCATGTTCTAAGTGCCCGATCCCAAGGTCGAGGACGTCTTCAAGACGTCAGGTGTGCCGACTCATACGTTCGTCGAGCCTGGCGAGTTCCGGAACCTCAGAGTTGCGTTGCGCTCGGCCGGGAAAGGCGTTGTCGTCGAAGGTCCATCCGGCATTGGAAAGTCCACGGGCGTTTCGCAAGCCCTGGCTGCCGAGAAACTCGGCGATGCGCTGACCCTATCCGCTCGCGTTCCCGCGGATGTCGAGTTGATCCATCTCTTGTCTGAGATAGAAGAGTTCGGCATGGCAGTGATCGAGGACTTCCATGCTTTGGACATGGCGCTCCAGCGCGAAATCGCTGACCTCATGAAAGTCCTCGCCGACGAGAGCAGTCGAACCGGCAAGTTGGTAATCATCGGAATTCCGCGCGCGGGCGAATCGTTGGTGAAACACGCGCCTGACCTCGCAAACCGGATCGAGACGATTCGTTTTGCAGTCGAGCCCGATAAGAAGATCGAGGAGCTCATCGCTTTGGGAGAGCGTGCCCTGAACATTGAGCTTACCGCTCGTGCTGATGTTGTTCGCGCGGCCGCTGGCAGTTTCTACCTAGCTCAAATGCTCTGCTTCGAAGTATGTGTTGCCGAGGATGTTCTGGAGCGACGTGACGAAATTCAAGTGTTGCGTCTGCCTTATGACGCGGTGAAGAAGCGCGTCCACAGCGCCCAGGAGAGTCGATACGGCGACATAGCACGTGAGTTCGCACGCGGAACGCGATTTCGACCCAGTGGCCGGGCGCCGTACTTCCATGTGCTGCGGTGGCTCGCCGACTCAAGGAGTTCGCGATTTCATTGCGCGACGAGATGGCCAGCCACCCGAATGAGCGCGCGAGCGTGAGTCAAATCGTTGACAAAGGCTATCTGGCGGACCTCGTCGCAACCACGGAGATTAGACAAGTCCTCCACTACGACTCGAACCTGGAGTCGCTTTCAGTCGAAGATCCACACTTTGTCTTCTATCTCCGCAACCTGGACTGGGACGAATTCCGTAAGAAAGCCGGCTTCACGACGGCACGCCACGACCACCCCTACGACTTCGCCCTCTCGTTTGCGGGGGAAGACCGAGCTTTCGCCGAAGCGCTGAAGACAGCACTCGAAGAGTTGGACTGCTCGGTCTTCTACGACGAGAACGAAGAAGATCGCATCTTGGCCGAGGATCTCGAGGCTTTTCTTGCGCCCATCTACAAGTCCGACAGCGCCTACGTGATCGCGATACTCGGCCCGAAGTACGGAGAAAAGCGCTGGACGAGGTTCGAGTCTGACCAGTTTAAGGAACGCTTCGGTGAGCACCGAGTGATTCCGATTTGGTCGAAGCATGCACCGCCGACCGCGTTTGACAAGACCGCGAATATCGGCGGACGGCGATTCAATCCCGAGGGTGATCTAGTCAGCCAAGCTAGAGCTATCGCTGCGGTCTGCGAAAAGAAACTACGTGGTTGAAGCGTGATCGTCCGCGATCGATTGCGACCGGAGGTCTTCCGGCTCCCGATCGAGAAGATCCGCGCCGGGTACAAGAGCGACATCTACTTCGCGCGCACCAAGCTCATCCTCGAGCGCGACAAGCGCCACGACCTCGTCACGATGCAGATCTTCCAGAAGCACCCGGACGCCGTGATCGTGGGCACCGATCAGGTCCTCGCACTGCTTCACGTCGGCACCGGCCGCTACCGCGAGCGTGTGCGCGCCGAGCGTCTCTTCGCGCGGTATCTCGAAGCGGAGAGCCGCCTGTACGCGCGCTGGCTCGCGCTCCCGCGCCAGACCTGGAAGGACTACGAGCCGATCGCGCGCGAGGTCTTCGAGATCTCGCACGAGCTGGCGACGCTCTGGGAGCCGGGCTGGCAGGACCTCCGCGTGCGTTCGCTCTACGACGGCGAGATCGCGCAGCCGGGCGAGCCGGTGATGCATATCGATGGCGAGTACGCGTCGTTCGCACATCTGGAGACGCTCTATCTCGGCGCGCTGGCCGAGGGTTCGCGCGTGGCGACGAACACGCGCGAGGTGGTCACCGCGGCGAACGGAAAGCCGGTGATCATGTTCGGCGCGCGCCACGAGGGTCACGAGGCGCAGGCCGGCTCGGGCTACGCGGCTTACATCGGCGGCGCGGTCGCGGTGTCGACGGACGAGCAGGGCGAGTGGTGGGGATCGAAAGGACTCGGCACGGTCCCGCACGCGCTCATCGCGGCATACGGCGGCGACACGACCGTCGCCACGCTCAAGTTCGACGAATACATCAACCGCGCCACGGACGGCGTCGGGCATCTCACCGCGCAAGGAACGCCGGAGGGACACGTGAACGTCACGGCGCTGGTCGACTTCCGCAACGACGTCGTGAACACGTCGCTCGGCGTTGCGCATGCCCTCGGACAGCGGCTATGGGGTGTTCGCGTCGACACGAGCGAGTCGCTCGTGGATCTGTCGATCGTGCGCGAACTGCAGGAGAAGGAAGGGTTCGCCGGCGGCAGCGACGTGCGCGGAGTTACCCCGCGCCTCATCGAGTTGCTGCGCGCCGCCCTCGACGACGCCGGGTACAAACATGTGCGGATCGTCGCCTCCGGGGGCTTCGACGCGGAGAAGATCAGGCGCTTCGAGGCGCTCGGCGTTCCCGTCGATGTATACGGCGTGGG
>JALYLT010000026.1 GCA_030774095.1 Chloroflexota bacterium | reverse complement strand
CGGCTCTACCAGCTCACCGACGCCAAGGAGCGGTCGGTGTCGCCACGCTGGTCTCCCGACGCGAAGCAGCTCGCGTGTCTTCGCGATCGCGGCGGGAACGAGCGCTTCGACATCTGGCTCGTCGACCGCGACGGCGAGACCGAGCGGAACCTCACGAACGAACCGGACGTCATGCATCGCGAGATCGCCTGGTCCCCCGACGGGTCGCGCATCGCGTATCTCGCGAACGTGGGAGGCAAGGGGTTCGCGGTCCACGTGATCGACGCCGCAACGGGCACGAAGCGCGCGCTCACCGACGGCGAGTTCGACGACGCGCTGCCGCGCTGGTCGCCCGATGGAAAACGGCTCCTCTTCTCGTCGCGGCGCGACAGCGTCCGCACCAACAGCGACCTCTACGTCATCTCGGCCGACGGTGGCACGGCGACGAAGCTCGAGACGCGCGATGCGGACGGCGAATCGCTCGAGGGAGACTGGTCCGAGGACGGATCGCGCATCGCGTTCACGACGAACATCCGGCGACGCTACGAGGTAGCCGTCGCGACACTCAAAGGCGATCAGGTCACACGCGTCGAGCCCCTCACGACGAGCATCTTCGACGAGAGCTCGCCCGCGTGGCGGCCCGACGGTCGCGCGCTCCTCTATCTGCACAACGAGGAGTCCGAGGTCTCGATCAGGCGGGTGTTCGTCGTCTCGCACGCCGATCATGCCGTGGCCGATCGACCGGGCGTCCACAACTCCATCCGCGTCGGCCCCGACGGTGACCAGGTCGCATACCTCTTCAGCGGCGCGCGCGAGCCGTGGGACGTCTACGTCACGCGCGAGCGCATGACCGAGCCGCGCCGGCTCACGCGCTCGCTGCCCGCGAGCATCGACCCCGCGACGCTGGTCGAGCCGCTGCACGTCCGTTATCCCGGGGCCGCAGGGAGCCAGATCCCCGCGCTCCTCTATATCCCTCACGCCGAGGCCATCCGCGGCGACGGGCCGCCGCCGGCGATCATCCACGTTCACGGCGGACCGACGAGCCAGCACTACCGCTGGTGGGACCGCGCGAGCCAGTGGTTCGCCAACAACGGCTACGTGGTGCTCGCGCCGAACATCCGCGGATCCACCGGATACGGCCGCGAGTTCCAGGAAGGGAATCGCCAGGACTGGGGCGGCAAGGATCTCGAGGACGTGATCAAGGGCATCGACTGGCTCGCGAAGCAGCGCGTCGCCGATCCGAAGCGCGTCGGCATCTACGGCGGGAGCTACGGGGGATACCTGACGCTCATGTCGCTCGCGATGTATCCCGACCGCTTTGCCGCCGGCGTTTCGGTCGTGGGCGTGGTCTCGTGGAAAACGATGTACGACACGACGCGCGGCGACCTGCGGGAGTACCTCATGCGCGAGTTCGGCGACCCGCAGCGCGACGCGGAGCGCTATCGCGACCGTTCACCGCTCACCCACGTGTCGAAGATCGAAGCGCCGCTGATGATCCTTCAGGGCGAGAACGACCCGCGCGTGCCGCTGGCGGAAGCGGAGCAGGTCGTCGCCGCTTTGCGCTCGGCCGGCAAGATGCACGAGTACTACGTGTACAAGGGCGAGGGACACGGCTTCCGCACGCGCGAGAACATGATCGACTCGGTCCGTCGCGCGGGGGAGTGGTTCGACCGCTACCTGCTGCGTGCCTGATGCGGTCGTCGTCGGCGCCGGTCCCAACGGCCTCGCCGCGGCCATCCAGATCGCGCGGGCCGGCCACTCGGTCGCGGTGTACGAGGCGAATGACGAGATCGGCGGAGGCGCGCGCTCCGCGGAGCTGACGCTCCCGGGCTTTCTGCATGACGTCTGCTCCGCGATCCAGCCGCTCGCGGTGATGTCGCCGTTCTTCAGCGGACTGCCTCTCGACAGGCACGGCCTCGAGTGGATCCAGCCCGATGCGCCGCTCGCGCATCCGCTCGACGACGGCACCGCGGTGATGCTCGAGCGCTCGGTCGACGCGACGGCAGCGAGGCTCGGCGCGGACGGCGCGGCGTACCGCGGACTGCTGTCACCGCTCGTATCGCGGTGGGAGCAGCTCGCGAGCGAGGTCCTCGGGCCGGTCACGCACGTGCCGCGGCATCCACTGCTCCTGGCACGCTTTGGTCTTCACGCGATGCGCTCGGCTCGTGGCCTCGCGTCGTCGTTCCATGGCGAGGCGGCCCGGGCGCTGATCGCGGGTTGTGCCGCGCACTCATTCCTTCCGCTCGAGCACCCGTTCACGGCCGCCTTCGCGCTCATGTTCCTCATCACCGGGAACGCGGTGGGATGGCCTCTTCCGCGCGGTGGATCGCGACGCATCACTGAGGCGCTGGCCTCCTATCTGCACGAGCTGGGCGGCACGATCACGACCGGCCATTTGGTGCAGGAGCTCTCCGATGTGCCGACGGCGCGCGCGTACGTCTTCGACACGTCGCCGTGGCACCTTGAGAGCATCGCGGCCGACCGGTTGCCCGACCGCTATCGGCACGCGCTGCGCCGTTACCGCCGCGGCCCCGGCGTGTTCAAGGTCGACTACGCGCTCGACGGAGCGGTCCCATGGCGCGCCGCCGAGTGCCTGCGCGCCGGTACGGTCCACCTCGGCGGAACGTTCGACGAGATCTCCGCATCGGAAGCTGCCCTGTGGCGCGGCGAGCATGCCGAGCGGCCTTTCGTGCTGGTCGCGCAGCAGAGCCTCTTCGATCGCTCGCGCGCGCCAACCGGCAAACAAACGCTCTGGGCGTACTGCCACGTTCCGAACGGCTCGACGGTGGACATGACCGACCGGATCGAGGCGCAGCTCGAGCGATTCGCGCCGGGCTTCCGCAAGCGTGTGCTCGCGCGCAGCGTGATGAACACGCGCGACGTCGAGCACCGCAACGCGAACAATGCCGGTGGCGACATCTCGTGCGGATCGCATTCGGGGCTGCAGCTGTTCATGCGGCCGACGATCGCGATCGACCCCTATGCGACCCCGGCGCGCGACATCTATCTCTGCTCGTCCGCGACGCCACCGGGCGGCGGGGTGCACGGCATGTGCGGCTACAACGCGGGGCGCAGCGTCATCGCGCGCAGCCTCAGCTGACCCAGGGCTACGAGCTTTACACCCGAACGGTCAGGTTCTCCGCGGCAACGCGCAGCGCAGTCGCGCTGAGACGCTCGGCGATCGCCTTCGCTTCTTCGCACTGCGCCTGCGCCTGCTCCTCGCGACCGGGCACGTTGCGCAGCGCGCGCGCGAGATCCGCGAGCGCGACCGCGCGCTCGTAATCGAGCTTGAGCGTCGCGAACGCCTGCACGGCGTCGAAGAGCAGCTTCGCCGCCTTGGCGTGCTCGCCGGCGTGGTAGGTGCGGATAGCCTCCGCGTGCGTCAGCGCCGCGCGGCCACGCGCGTGCGAGGTCCGCTCCACCGCCGCCGCGACGCGGTCCTCGAACGCCTCGTCGGGAATGCGCCAGCGTGCCGCCGCCAGTACAAGGAGCGGTCCGATGAGCGTGAGGTCCACGATCGACTTCGGTTGCCCGACGCTGCGGACCGCGTGGTACGCGCTCTCGCTCTCGCGCATCCCGTAGTACGCCGCGAGGAAGTCCGCGAGGGCGATGTCGGCCGGAGATGCCTCCTGCTCGATGAGGAGGTCGCGATACACCTTCTCCTCGGGCGAGGACATCGCGGACGCCGCGCCGATCGCGACGCTCAAGGTCGACGGCCACTTCGTCGGTGTTGCGAATCGCTCGCGGCGCGCGGCAGCGGCGATCGTGCCGGGGAAGTCGCCTGCGAGCAGATGCGCGAGGGTCTCGGTCCGAAGGGCGTGTGCCCCGAGCCGTGGCTTCTCGGTCTCGATCGCCACCTCGCGGGCGCTGGCTGCGTGGTCCATCGCCTCGTGCATGTCGCCGAGCGAGAGCGCGCAGATCGCGACCATCGTGTGCGCGTCGATGAGCTCGTCGCTGTCCTGCAGCGACTGCGCGATCGGCAGGCGCCGCTGGTTCGCGAGGTACGCCTCGCGGAAGTTACCCAGCTCGCGATACGCGAAGCCCACCGCGTCGAGGCACAGCGAGCGCTCGCGCAGGAGGCCGAGCTCCTCGGCGATCGCGAGCGCCTCCTTGGCGGTGGCGAGTGACGCCTCCCAGTCGGCGTCGGTCGCCTTGGGCACGCGTCGCGGCATGAAGGACTTCGCTGCGAGGAGCAGGACACGCTCGCGGGACTTCGCGTCTCCCACGATCGCAAGACCCCGCTCGATGAGCGCTTCCAGATCCGGATGCTTCGCGTCCCAGCGCGTGCAGAGCTCGGCCATGTGCGCGAGGAGGATCGCGACCTCGCCGCTCTTCGGGTCGCGTGTTTCCAAGAGGCTGAGCGCCCGTTCGTAGGCGGTCAGAGCCGCGTCGTTCTCGCCGCGGTAGCGGCGTACACGGGCGATGAGATACAGCGCCTCGACCGCCGCGTCGATCCGGTTGATCTTCTCGTTCAGCTCGAGCGCCTGCTCGGCGAAGCGCAGTGCCTCGATGTACGCATGGATCGCCGTCGCGCGCTGCGCGGACTTCCACGAGTACTCGGCTGCCTTGTCGGGTACGTCGCCGATGAGGTAGTGGTGCGCGAGAGCGGGGTAGAACTCCTTCAGCTCCTCGCCGAGCACCTTCTCGTACGCGGCGGCGACGCGGCGGTGCAGCTCGATGCGGCGCCGGACGAGCAGCGTGTTGTACGCGACCTCCTGGACGACCGCGTGCTTGAACCGGTAGCGGCCCTCGCGCCGCTCGCCAGGCGCGGCCTCGAGCACAAGGTCGGCGGCGATGAGCTGGTCCACGGCGTCGGCGATGCGGTCGCCGCCCGCCTCGCGCAGCACCCGATCCCCGAAGCGCGTCCCGATCACCGCCGCCATCTGGATGCACTCGCGTGCCGTCGGCGGCAGCCGGTCGATGCGCGCAGCCACCACGGCGTGCAGCGTGGCCGGCACCTCCAGGGCGGCGGGACGCTCGCGAAGGTGCCATTCGCCGCTCGCGTCCTTCTCCGCCGCGCCGGATTCGACAAGGGAGCGCAGCGACTCTTCGATGAAGAACGGATTGCCGCCCGCACGCGCGACGATCCGGTCGCGCAGCTCGTCGGGGACCCAATCCAGCGTGGCCTCGACGATGCGCGCGGCCTCTTCGTCGGACAGCGGCTCGAGCACGAGCTGACTGAAATTCGTGCGAGTTGGCTTCGGCTCGGGCGAGCCGGGTCCGAGGCGCTGCGCGAGGAGGAACAGGATCGGCACACGCGAAGCACGCGAGGTGAGGAACCAGAGGAGGTCAAGCGACGCGGCGTCAGCGAAGTGCAGGTCCTCGAGGACGTAGAGCAGGGGATGCTGACGTGCGAGCGCGGCGATGACGTCGTACACGACGATGTACATGGAGCGCTTCCACTCTTCCGAGTCGCTGGCGGGTTCGTTCACGCCGGGAAGATGGAGGAACTGCGCGAGCATCGGCGCGACCGCGGGACCGGGATTCGTGAAGCCAAGCTCCAACAGCTTCTCGCCGACCCGCGTGATGGCTTCGGGGTCGGCCGGCTGGATGTTCAGCTCGACGAGGATCGGCTCGATGAAGCCCGCGTAGCTGCGCTGGTTCACGCGCGAGAACGTCCAGCGCATGACGCGCGGCGCATCCGCGGACTTCGCACCTTCCTCGGCGGCGGTGGCGAGGCCGATGAACTCCGAAACGAGCCGGCTCTTGCCGATGCCCGGCTCGCCGGCAATGAGCACCAGCTCGGTCCGACCGAGCCGCGCGGACTGGTAGGCAAGGTCGAGGCGGGAGAGCTCCATCCAGCGACCGACCAGTGGCGCGGCGATCTCGATGCTCGGGCGCACGTCGGTGCGCTCGCCGATCAGCGCGTACGCGAGGATCGGCTTGTCCTTGCCCTTGAGCTCGATCGGGCCGACCTCGCGGAAGCTGAACTCGCGGTTCGTCAAACGGAACGTGGTCTGCGTGACATAGATCTCGCCCGGTCCGGCGACGGACTGCAGGCGCGAGGCGATGTTCACCGTGTCGCCCATGACGCCGTACTCGGCGACGCTGCGGACCGCGCCTGCGACGACCATGCCGGTATGGATCCCGATGCGCAGGCCGAACTCGACGCCGCGCTCCTTCTTCACTCGCGCGGCGTGGTCGGCGAACACGCGCTGCATCGCGAGCGCGGTGCGCAGCGCCCGCTGCGGGTCGTCCTCGTGCGCCACGGGCGCGCCGAAGACCACGAAGATCGCATCGCCGATGAACTTCTCGATGGTGCCGTCGTGGCGCACCGCTTCCTCGGCGAGGTCCTCGAAGATGCCCGACACCAGCACCTGCAGCTCCTCCGGATCCATCTGATCGGCGAGCTCGGTGAATCCGGCGAAGTCGGCGAACAGCACCGTCACCAGACGGCGCTCCTGTGGCTGCTGCTCTAGCACTGCTGCGACCAGAGCTCGTTCTCGGAGATCAGCGGTGGTCCCTTCTCCGGCGCTTGGATCGTCCGCTCGACATAGATCAGCTCGAAGCTGGCGAGCGGCGACTGGCCGGGCCTGAGGTGCGAATTACGCGCACGACAGAAATAGCTCGCGTACGCAGGACGATAGCCCGAGTAGAAGCCGCTGGCGATGCGTTCTGTCACCTTGGCCCACCGTGTGTAGAGCGGGTCGCTGTATCGCTCGCTACGGTCATCGGCGCCTCGATCACTGAAGAGGTCGAGCCGCGTGCCGTCGGCCAACGTTGCCGGAGCGACCAGCCACCCGTCGGACCGCGCCGCGTTCGGCGAGAACATGTCCCAGCGCTGGTCGAGCGATAGCGACCGCAGCACCGACGCGACGTCGCCGCTCGGCCGGATCGGCTCCAGCACGCTGGGCACGGCTGTGATGAACGCGGTAGCGGCGATGAGGATGAGCAGGGCGCCTGCGACGCGCGGTCGTGCGCGCGCCGGACTCGGTGCGACATTGACGTCTGCGCGCATGAGCCGGCGGATCCAGTGGGGCGGAACGAACAACACGCAGGCGGCGAGCATGACGAGCGGAAAGTTGCCGACATTCATCAGCAGGAGGATCCCCAGCTGCATCGCACCGGCGCCCAGTGCTGCGAGGAGCCGCGTCGTGCGAAACGGGAGCATCGCGAGTGGAAGGAACGACAGCTCGACCGCGATCGTGTACCAGCTGATCAGGCGCGACAGCATCGGATCCAGGGCGAACGCGTAGGCCCAGGATCGCGCGAAGGTGTGCTCGAGCTGAAGGGCGTAATAGGCCGCGGTGCCACTTATCCAGTCGATCCCTCCAAGCTTCTCCAGGCCGGTAGCGAGGTAGATCCATCCGATCTGAAGCTCGAGGATCCGGATCGGAAGCGCCCAGCCGCTGACGACGGGCGCTTCGCGGCGGCGGAGTGCGTCGATAGACCAGCGCTCACCGGCGGGTGTGAACGCGAGCCACAACGGCACCAGGCGGAAGACGAGATCGCTGCCGTCGAGGATGAGTGGGTTCCGCCACGAGAAGCTCGACACGAGAGCGAACGCGAGCAGGCTCATCGCACGCGTGTGCCAACCCAGCGTCAGCCCCAGCGCAATTGCGCATGAGACCAGCCAGATGGTTACAACGAGCCACCAGTCGCCGGACAGGTTGAGCAGCGAAAAGCGATCGGCATCCGAGAGTGCTTGCGCGTGTCGCGGAAGGATGCCCTCGTCGGTGAAGAACGCCGTGAGATTCGGAAAGAGCTGCCAGAACCAATTGAAGAGCTGGAGACCGAAGAGGATCCGGAACAGAGCCAAGGGCGCGACGTCGGCCTCGCCGAACCAGAACTCTCGAAGGCGGCCCATCGCGGGCTAGGGTCGCATGTCATGCTGGCTGGGCGACCGTCATCTGCCCAGACGACCGTCGTGCCTGCCTGGCACGAGGACAAGCGCGGCGATGACGCTCAGAGCCCCGTTGGCATTGCGCATATGTATTGGCCGGTCGCGCACGCAAGGGGCGGTCCACCGCCCTCGGCGCCGGCAACGCGACGACGAAGCCGGATGCACGGATCGGTAACGCAGGCCGCTCAGCTTTGCGAAGCGCCGCGATGGACAGAGGCCGTAACGCGTGACGTCAATGGTTACCGACCGGTAGGTAGAATCGATTGATGCCCCAGCCGAAACGCCGGCCGGCCGGCTCGACACGCGAGCGCGTACTCCAGGCGGCCGACCGCCTGTGGGGAGAGCGTGGGGTACGGGGTGCGTCGCTCGAAGACATCGCGCGCGACGCTGCCGTCACGAAGCCGACCGTCTACTACTACTTCGCCGACAAGAGCGCGCTCTTCACGGCCGTGATCTGCAGCGTCCTGGAGGAGCACGGTGGCGCGCTGAAGACCGCCGCGCGGCGCGGCGGCCGCTCACGCGACCGGCTGATCTCCGCGCTCGCCTACCTCATCGGAGCGCGGTGCAACGCACCACGCCTGCTGCGCGAGGGCGGCGTGACCCTCACCGTCGACCAGAACAGCCAAGCCCGCAGCGCCTTCTTCCGGCACTTCTTCGCTCCGCTCCAGCAGATCCTCGACGACGGCGTTGAAGCGGGAGAGCTGCGACAGATGGACACCGCCTTCGCCGCCCAGGCGCTGCTCAACCTGCTCGATCCGTGGACCGGGCGCGATCCGCTGCCTGGTGGCCGCGAACCGCAGGAGCTGGCGACCGACATCGTCGGTCTGATCGTCGACGGGATCGGGGTCTAGCCGTCTTTGCGGCCCACTCCACTTACCTACTGGTCGGTAGAGCGGCGGTGGCACCGGAGCGGACCCAGTCGCGGATGCGCTCGACGGCAAGATTCAGGTTCTCGAGAGAGTTCGCGTACGACAGACGCAGATGGCCCTCGCCGACGGGCCCGAACGCGGTGCCGGCGAGCGCTGCGACCCCGGCCTCATTCAGAACGCGGTCGGCCACCGCCGCAGCGTCGCCGAGGCCGAGACGGGTGATGTTGGGGAACACGTAGAAAGCTCCGTGTGGGAGCCGGCAGGTGATCCCTTCGATGCCGTTCAGTCCGGCGACGATCGCGTCGCGGCGGCGGCGGAATTCCGCGAGCATCACGTCGACCTCCGCGGGGCGCTGTGAGATCGCGACGACTCCGGCGCGCTGCGTGAAGGTCGCGGTGCACGAGACCGAGTTCGTCACGAGCTTCGCGACCGGATCCACCAGCGCCTTCGGGAACGCGCCGTATCCGAGGCGCCATCCCGTCATCGCGAAGGTCTTGCTGAATCCGTCGAGCAGGATCGTGCGCTCGGCCATCCCCTCTTCCGCGACGATCGAACGGTGTTTGCCTTCGTAGATGATCTCGGCGTAGATCTCGTCCGACAGCACCCAGAGGTCGTGCTCGCGCGCGATCTTCGCGATCTCGCGGACCGCCTCCGGCGACAGCACACCGCCGGTGGGGTTGTGCGGACTGTTGAGGATCAGCAGCTTCGTGCGCGGCGTGATGAGCCGTCGCAGCTCGTCGAGGTCGGGGACGTAGTCGTTCTCTTCGCGGAGCGCGAGCGGCACGCCCCTCGCGCCGGCGAACGAGATCATCGAGGCGTAGATCGGAAAGCCCGGATCGGGATAGATCGCCTCGTCGCCTGACTCGAGGAGCGCGAGGATCGCGTAGAACATGATCGGCTTCGCGCCGGGCGTGACGATGACCTGTCCCGGCTCGACCGAAAGGCCGCGCGCGCGGTTCAGGTAATTCGCGACCGCCTCTCGCAACTCGGGGATCCCCGCCGATGGTGTGTAGTGCGTCTCGCCGCGCTCGATCGACGCGACGCCGGCCGCCACGACGGACCGCGGCGAGTCGAAGTCGGGCTCGCCGATCTCGAGATGCACGATGCTCCGGCCCTTGGCCTCGAGTGCCTTCGCGCGGGCGAGGACCTCGAATGCCGTCTCGGTGCCGAGCCGCCCCATGCGGAGCGCGAGCGGGCGCATGGCGGCGAGTTTAGACCTTGCCCTCGACGCAGACGCATCCCTCAGGTCCGACGCGGGCCGCGTGTGGCGTCCCGGCCGGAAGCACCATGCGATCGCCTGGGCTCAGCGTCAGCGTGCGGCCATCACCGAGCATGAAGTCGATCGAGCCCCGCGTGCAGTACAGCAGCTTGTGATAGCCGTGCGCGTGCTCCTCGTAGCGGTCGCCCGGTCCGTTCGACCAGCCGTAGACGTCGCGCGCTTCGGCGCGCAGGTGCTTCTCGATCTCTCTCGCGTCCGCCGGGGCGCCGGTGTGACGATCGACCTGGACATCCATCGGTCGACAATAGTCGCGCGATGTCCGATCTCACCGAACGCGGGTTCCACATGCATCGTGACCTGCCGGTCCTCCTCGACATGGTCGGTCGTGCGCGCGCAACCTCCGATCCGCACGCGTTCCTTCATCCCGGCGGTCTGCAGTGGCTGCTGCGTCGACTTGGCCGTGAAACGTTCCGCGTGCTCCGGTGGGAGGACGGCGATGCGCTCGCCGGCTTCACCGTGGAGGACGACGGCTACGTCATGATCCAGGCGACCGGCCCATCGTTGGATCAACACCTCGCGTTGCTCGATCAGGCGGAGGCGCATCTCCGGCGAAGGGGTCAGGCCGCGACGGAGGTCTCGGTGTGGGACGACGACCTCGAGCTGCTCGCCGCCTTAGCGCCACGCGGCTACGAGCTCTCAGGGACGTACGGTCACGAGCTCGTGTGCGAGGTGGTCGACGAGCCGTCCGCACCACGTCTCTCCGCAGGGTTCTCCATGCGGTGGCTCGAACCGCAGCTCGATGAGGTGTACGTCGAGCTCCATCGTGCGGCGTGGTCGACGCACGCGCCCTCCACTTACGACCGTCACATGCACGCCTCGGTCACGGCGATGCCGGACTTCGAGCGAGAGCTCGTGTCGATCATCGCCGCGCCGGATGGAACGCTCGCCGCGTATTGCATCGCGTGGTTCGACCCGCGAACGCAGACGGTCGAGATCGAGCCGCTCGGGACCCACCCTGAATATCGGAATCTTGGTCTCGGTCGCGCGATCGTCCAGGAGGTCCTGCGTCGGAGCGCCGCGCGTGGCGCGAGGTCGGTGTTGGTGTGGGGTGCGCACAAGAACGATGTCGCGCGACATCTGTACGAATCCGCCGGCCTTCGGAGCCGGCGGGTCCTTCGTGAGTACAAGCGCGCGCTGGAAGACGCGCTCTAGATCAGCTCCTTGAAACGCCTCAGCGCGTCGAGGTGCTCATCCAACGAGCGGTAGCCGGCTCCCATGGTGTTGAGCTCGACGCTCGTCATCCCCATCTCCTGGAGCGTCTCGATGCCCCGCCTCCATTCTTCCGCGCCACTCTTCGCCGCCGGAAGGCGTCCCTCGACCGGAAACTTGGCTGGATCGCGTCCTTCTTCCTCGACCAGGCGACGGAAGGCCTCCATTCCCGCGCGGCCGTCGTCGTTCGCCGGGACCTGGGCGAACCAGCCGTCGGCGATCCTCGCGATGCGTCGTGCCACGGGCTCAGCGATCCCACGCTTCTGCCGGTCCCAGCCACCGCCCATCCAGATCGGGATAGGACGCTGCACCGGCAGCGGATTGAGGCCCGCGCGATCGATGCGATGCCATCGACCTTTGAAGTCCACGACCTCCTGCGTCCAGAGCGCGCGTAGGACCGCGATCTGTTCCTCGATGCGCCTGCCTCGATTCGTGAAGCTCAGACCCAGCGCCTCGTACTCGACCTCGTTCCATCCGATGCCGACTCCGAGCGTGAGCCGGCCACGCGAGAGGACGTCGACCTCCGCGGCCTGCTTCGCGACCAGCGCCGTCTGCCGCTGAGGGAGCACGATCACCGCGGTCGCGAGCCTGAGTCGGGTGGTGATGGCAGCGAGGTAGCCATACAGCACGAACGGCTCGTGGAACATCGAACGGTGGTCGTACACGCCGGTCCAGCCGCCGGGTCTGTTGGCGTCGGCGCCCAGGACGTGATCGAAGATCACCAGGTGGTCGTAGCCGAGCTCCTCGACTGTGCGCGCGTACTTCGCGATCGCGTCGGGATCGGTCCCGATCTCGAGCTGCGGGAAGACCGCGCCGACCTGCATCCGGGGCGCAGCCACTATGGCTTCGTGATGCTGACCGGAACGCCGACGCCGCTGACGCGCACGAGTGCGCCGCCCGCCAGCGGACGCGCGTAAAGGCCGCCACTCGTCGCGACGTAGAACCACGCACCGTCGGGCGACCAGCCGGCGAAGCGTCCGTCGACCTCGCCGAGGACCGCTCCGTTCGCGGCGTCGCGGATCGTCGCGACCGGCTTCGGCTCGGTCGGCGTGCCGGGGATGCCCTGGCCGCCGGAGGTCAACGTGTAGCCGATGAGCGGGCGCGCTGGTGACCACGCCTCGTCAGCGATACGGTCGCCGAGCACGTACTGGGTCGCTGCGCCATCGGATGCGCGCAGCAGGACCAAGAAGGGCGTCGCGGTCGTACCTAGGAATGAGACACGAGCCGCGCCGAACGTGCCGTCCGACGTGGCGGTGATGTTGCTCACCGACGTGACGCCTTTCGTCGTCGATGGCGCGAGCGCCCGGGGATCGCCGATGATGCGCGCGACCGTCGTGATGGTGCGCTTCTGCGTACCGGTCCATAGCTCGATGGCCTGCTCGTCACGCGCGCGGTCGTTGGCGCGGATCGTCCCGTTGGTGAGCACGAAAAGTCCTGGCTTCGTCCAGACGACCTCGCGGCCGGGCAGGGTCTGGCCTGGTGCGCCGTCTGCGGTCACGACCCTCACGTTGAGCTCGCTCTGCAGGATCGACGGATCCTGCGGCGATGCGGGAAGCGCCACGGCAGCGATGAGCGACCCATCCGGGGACCACGAGACCGCGGGCGCGACGGAGGAGAGGGCGGTGAGCCGCGTCACCTTGCCAGCGCGGTCGATCGTCACCGGGATCAGCTGCTGCGCTGACGCCCCGGTTCCCAGGCTTTCAACCGTGAGGACGCGGTCGCCCGCGGGCGACCACTGCGGTAGGGGGATGGTGAACCGCCGCTGCGTCTGCGCGTTGCTCGCGCCGGTGCGCAGGATCGACGCGACTCCGTCGGGACCCATCGTCCAGATGTTCCCACCGAGGGCGAAGGCGTACCGCACGGCCGGCGCGTCCGCTCGCGGCGTGGACGCGGCCCTCGCGAGTGGGGTGGTGCGCGGGAACCAGACATCGCCCGAATCGATGGAGCCGAGTAGCAGGACCGCGCTCGGGGCGAGGCCGGTGGGTGAGATGTCGACGCGGACCACGGTGGTACCGGCGAAGCCGATGGCGTAGCGCTTGTCGGGCGATACGGCGATGCGTTCGATGAGGCCGGCGTTCGACGGCAGGAGGATCGGGATCGAGCCGATGACGAGCTGCGCCGGATTCGTGCCGCGGTGATAGAGGAACCCGGTCGACCATGTGCCATCGAGACGCAGGCTGTCCTGGTCCGGCGGCGCGAGCTCGCGGCGCACGTCGGTGCCGTCCGCGGTCATGCTCCACACGTTCGCGGCGGCCGCGAACACGAACGTCTCCGACGCGCCGGCGAACTGGGTGACGCGTCCGGCGAGGATGTAGATGCGGCCATCGCTGCCGACGACCGGGGACGACGCTTGCAGGCCCGTGAGCGGACGGAACTGATTCGTCCCGGTCGCGCGCACCGCCGAGATCACACCACCCGTCGTTTGCACGAGCAGCTCGTCCTCGTCGAGCCAGTCGGCGGCGATCGCATCCTCGACGGTCGTGATGCGCGTCCACGTGCCGTTCGCCGCGGCGACGTAGATATCGCTCTGGCTGCCGGTCTGACGCTGCACGGTCGCCGCGATGCGCACGCCGCTCGGCGAGAACCGGTGATCGACGATGCGGTAGCTGTCGGAACGAAGCTCGGGTGCGAGCGTGTATGACGTCGTCGCACCGTCGACGCGCACGACGACGAGGCGGATGCCGCCTTCGACATACGCGACCTGGTTGCCGTCGACGGACCACCGGGTCTTCGAGATCGAGTTGGGCGTATCGGTCTTCGCGACCGAGCGGCGCCGTTGGTTGTCGGCGTTCGCGATCCACAGGAGGTGGTCTCCGTTGGGCTCGGCGCGCCAGTAGGCCAACCGACCGGTGGCGGACAGGTCGGTAACGGCCTGCCGCGATGCGCTCGCGGCCGCGGTGGGAGAGGCCGACGCGGCCACGGTTGGGCCCGCGGGCGTGCTGGTCGTCGAGACGACGATCGCGACGACCGAGGCGACAACGACCAGCGCGGAGACCAGGGCATACGGCAGAAGCCCACGCAGTTGCCGCACGTCCCTAATACTCCTCCCTATGCCCGATCCACTGGAAGCGGCCAAGACCTTCATGGACGCGCTCGAGGCGCGGGATCCCGAACGGGCCGCGGCGGTCTGTGCCGAAAACGTCCAGATCGAGCTTCCCGGTGGCGACTCGCAACTCGAGGGTCGCGACGGTGCACGACGCCTCGTCCGCATCGCTCCGGCGTTCATCCGGCGCATCCGGGAACAGCAGATCGACGGGACGACCGTGATCCTGCGTGGGCTCACGCGCGCGCCGGGGCACTTCGCGAATTACACGACCTGGACGTTCGAGACCGACGGACAGCTCATCACGCACGTGACCTTCGCGTGGCGTCCCGCTAACTAGCCCCCTGCTGCTTGATATGTTGGTAATCCACGTGCGAGGGTTCTAAGAAACTCGCTTCGCAGCGGGTTGTCGCGCGGGCATCGTGCTGAACGTTGGGCTGATGCGAGCGGAAGGAGTGCTGGGTGTGATCCTCCCGAAGGAC
>JALYLT010000025.1 GCA_030774095.1 Chloroflexota bacterium | reverse complement strand
GTGGCGCGACACCGCCGTGCGAGCGCTGCGGTCGTTCGTCGGTACCTATCGCGGCTGGGGCCAATTCGCGTCGCCTTATGCGAACGCGATCGCGCGCGCGCTCACCGAGCCGCTCGCGATCACCGTGGTCGGTCCGAAGGACGATCCGACGGCGACCGCGCTCTGGAGCGCGGCGCGTTCGGTCGACGACCCGGCGCGCAGCGTGCAGCGCATCGTTCCGACCGAGGACGGCGCGCGTCTGAAGCAGCTCGGATTCCCACCCGACCGTACCGCGGCGTACGTGTGCGTCGGCAGGACCTGCTCCGCGCCGCTCACGGACGAGAGTTCGCTTCGTGAAGAGCTCGAGCGTGCCCGCACCCGGCTCGAGAAGGTCTAGGCGCTAGGGCGCGACCGGCGCTCCGCGCACCCAGACCGCCTTCGGCTTCTGCAGCACCGCGAGGTCGCGAAGCGGATCGCCGTCCACGAAGAGCAGGTCGGCCCACGAGCTCGCCGCGATGCGTCCCGCTTTCGGCCGGCCCACGACGTCCGCGGCCATGCTCGTTGCCGCGACTAGCGCTTCGGTCCGCGAGAGCCCGGCCTCGGTGAGGTAGACGAGCTCGAGCGCGAAACGCTCGTGCGTGTTGAACGGCGTACCCGCGTCCGTCCCGGCGGCGATCCGCACGCCCGCTTTGTGCGCGGCGCGGACTCCCTCCTGATGCTTCGTCGCGACGATTCGCGCGCGTTCCATGACGCGCGCGGGAAGCGCACTGCCGTTGTCCAGGATGCGCCGGAGTGCGGAGAACGTCGGGACCAGCGCGACGTTCTTCGCCTTGATCAGCTGGATCGTTTGCTTATCGAGCAGCGTCGCGTGTTCGATCGAGTCGATGCCGGCGTCGGCCGCGATGCGCATCCCCTCGGCGCCATGCGCGTGCGTCGTGATCCGTATGCCTGCGCGGTGGGCTTCTTCGACGGCTGCTCGCGTCTCCTCGGGCGTGTATGCCGCTAGCTCGGGGCCGGCGCCCTCGCCCAGCACGCCGCCGGTGGAGAACAGCTTGATGACCGCCGCGCCGACGGCGACCTGCTCGCGTGTCGCGCCGCGTACGGCGTCGGCCCCGTCGGCGATGCGGCCGACCTCCATGCCGTGGCCGCCGGTGATCGTGATGCCACGTGCGGCAGCGATGATGCGCGGACCTTCGAGCGCGCCGCGCTCGATCTGCTGCGCGAGCTCGACGACCATCGGACCGTTCGCGCCGAGGTCGCGTACCGTCGTCACGCCGCTCCGGACCGTGATGCGCGCGTTGCGGAACGCCTTCAGCGCCGCGGCGGCCTCGCTCTGCCGCGTCTCGGCGTCGAAGTCGGCGCTCCCGTCGAGCGTGAGATGCGCGTGGCAGTTGATGAGCCCGGGTACGGCGAAACGGCCTGCGGCCTCCAGCGATCGCGATCGCTCGCCTTTGGGTGTCTTCGGCGCGCGCGAGCGCTTTCCGACCCACGTGATCTCGCCGTCCTCGATGACGATCGCCGCATCCGAGATCGCGCTCGTGCCATCGAAGAGGCCGTCGACCTCGAGGACCGTGCGCATCGCGTGGCAGTATCGTCCACCGATGCCGCACCCGCTCGTCGAGCGTCTTCGCGCGCGCGGTTTCGTCATGCCCGACTACGACGGAGGGGGACTCTTGAACCTTCCGGCGACCGTCCTCGACGTGCTGGGCGCGCGAGAGGCCGGTGACGCGCCTGCCCTGACGGGCCTCGACCCGGAGCTCCGCGAGGGCGTGCGACAGGTCGTCGTCGTCCTCGCCGATGGCCTCGGCTGGTGGCAACTCGAGATGCTCTGCGATCAGGGCGACACGCCGTTCCTCGCGGAGCTGCGTGACCGCGCGCGCCGGCGCGACCGGGCGCAGCTCCTCGAGGCGACGACGGTGTTCCCGTCGACGACCGCGGCCGCGATCACGACGATGAATACGGCTCGAACGCCGCTCGAGCACGGCAACATCGCGTACTTCCTGTGGCTCGAGGAGTTCGCCGAGGTCACCGCGATGCTCAGGTGGGGCCCCGCGATCATGCGGCGCGGGTCGTATTTCGACGATCCCGCCATCGACCCGGGCCGGTACGTCCAGGTGCCGTCGATCCACGCGCGTTTGCGCGAGCGCGGCATCCCATCGCACGTCGTGGAGCCCGAGATCTTCCGGTCGGAGGCGATGACGCGGATGCACGCAGCCGAGGCGAGCTTCGTCGGTTACGTCCTGCCCTCGTCGATGGGCGTGCGCCTTCGCGCGCTGGTCGATCACGCGCCGCGTCCCTCCTACGTGTACGCGTACTGGTCCGGCATCGACACGGTCTCGCATCTCTACGGGCCACGAAGTGAGGAGGCTGCGATGGAGGCCGCCCTCTTCGATCTCGACCTGCGACGCGCGCTCGGCCATCGCAGCGCCGGCGACACGCTCGTGTTCCTCACCGCGGATCACGGGCATGCGACGACGGATCCCGACAAGATGCTGGATATGGTCGGCGATGAAGAGCTGCGCGCTCTGCTCCGCAATCCGCCCGCCGGCGAGCCCCGTCTGGTGTTCCTGCATACCGATCGGCCAGCGCTGGTGCGTGAATACATCGATCGCAGATGGCCAGGGCTGGTGACGGTCCTCGATCGCGATGAGCTCATCGACGCCGGGCTGTTTGGGCGCGGCGATCCAAAGATGGCCCGTCGTCGGATCGGCGAGGTCGTGGCGCTCCTTGACCGTGACCTCTCAGCGTCGATCGTGAAGGTGGAGGGACAGACGCTCCGACATCGCGGATCGCACGGAGGGATGACGGCGGACGAGATGCGCATCCCGATCCTCGCGTGGCGAGCCTGAGCACGCTCACCTAGGATTCCGCGGATGGCAACGACGTCGTATCTCGAGGCGGTCTCGGGCGGAATGGTCGCCGCGGCCGCGTTCAGCGACGACGACGCCGCGGTGCAGGCGGTGACGCTCCTCCGCGAATCGGGCGTGCGTGAACAGGACATCTGCGTGCTCGCGCGCAACTCGCAGCGAGCGGAGCTCGTCGCGGGCGGCCGCGCCTGGTTACCGGGGAAAGGCTGGGGCGGCCTTCGCTATCGCCTACGGAAGCTGTTGCCCGGCGGCATCATCCCGCGAGATGTGCGTAGGCGCTACGCGCAGGCGCTGAGTGAGGGAAAGATCGTCGTCGTCGCCGCAGCCGATGGACAGCCACCGGACACGATCGCCGCGCTGCTGCACCAGGCGCGCGGCGAGGCCGTCGAGCAGTGGTGGCAGACGCCGACCTACATCTTCGCGCCGCCGGAGCTCGCGGGGCCGTTCTAAGCGAGTCGCTTGTTATCTAATGGGCGACGACAACCAGACCAGGAGCGAGACCCCGTCGTAGGCACCCACCAGCACCGCACGAACCCCCTCGGCGACCATCTCGAGATCGGGCACGGTAAGTTCGCTTAACGGTGGGTACCTCGCACCGCCCGCGATCTTGGCCATGACGCCCACGTCGCCGATCAACCAGCCCACTTCGTCTGTCGAAGCCTCTTCGAGGGTGCGCCAAACGAGTACTTGACTGCCGTGAAACAGCACACGCTGGGGTTCGATGCGGATCGTCCCTTCGCCCCAAGTCATCCCTGGTTCGAAGCCATCGCGGCGGATGTATGTCTCGGTGATGAAGACGTTCCCACCCGTGGACCGTGCGAGTTCGATCGCGGCATCAGCAGCCGCAGTGCCTACCGCGTCAGCATCTCGAGGCGCCAAGACCGAGAATACAGACTCGTCGAACTCGGTAAGGTCAATCGCGGACCTGTTCTCTGGGTAGAAGCCGTAGACGGCGCCGGACTCGGGTCGCGTCTTCCGCAAAATGGCGCTGGCGAGGCCGCCTCCGTTTTCGAGCGTGCGCCGAACCCATGTGGTGCCGCGATTACCCAGACCGACGCGGACGAGATGGTGGTCGGCACTCCTCATTCGTATCTAAGGGCGCTGAGCGCTGACATTCGCATCGCGCGGCGCGAAGGCAGGAATCCGGCAACAAGACTGACCAGGAGCGCGAGGCTCATCGCGCCCAAAGCGAGCGGCAGGTCGACGACGAAGATCGGCGCGGGGTTCGACTGCGGGTTGAGACTGCGGATCACGATCTCGATCACGCGTCCGCCGAGGATCCCGAGCGCCAGCCCGATGACGCCGCCGAACACGCCGACGAGCGCCGCCTCCGCGAGGAACAGCGAGCGGATGTCGCGCGGCGATGCGCCGACGGCCTTCATGATCCCGATCTCGCGCGTACGCTCGAGCACGGCCATGACCATGGTGTTCGCGATGCCGATGGCCGCGACGAGAAGGGCGACGCCGCCGATGCCGGCGAGGATCCCACGGAACACGCCGAAGCCCTTGTCGATCTGCTCGATGACCTGCTTGAGCGAGAACGCGCTGAAGCCGAGCTCCTGCACGGACTTCACGACGTCGGCGACGTACTGCGAATCCTCGGACTCGATCGCGACGCCGCTGTAGCCGGTGTTCTGGCGAATGCCGTCGGGCGTCAGCCCGCGGTTGTCGGCGCCCGCGAGCAGTGCGTCGTCGAGCGGGATCCGGACCGAGGTCTGCGACGCCTGTTCGTCGAAGACGCCGACGACCGTAACGACGTAGTCGCGCGGCGTGCCGCTGCCGCTGATGCGCGTACTGCCCAGCTTCACCGCGCCACCGAGTCGGAGCGTCACTTTCTTTCCGACGGCTGCGTCGGGCGTCGCGGCGACGAGGCGCGCGAGGTTGCCCGGGATGACGGCGACCGCGTGCTCATTCGGTTCCAGGTGACGGCCGGCGAGAAGATCGCCGCGATCGACCGGGGCGCCGGCCTCGATCCCCTGCGGACGGATCGCCGCGTCCTCGCCACCCTCGAGCAGCGTTCCGAGGGGCGCGTCGTACTGTCGGTAGACGGACTGCGCGTGCGGGATCGCCTTGAACTTCGCGACGTGGTCGTCGCCGATCGTGCGCGGGACCGCGGAGAGTCCCGTCGCACCAGGCTGGAAGGGCTGCACGGTGACGAGTCGCAGGTCGCCGATGGAGAAGATCGACCGCTTCACGTTGTCCTCGGCGCCTGTCGCGAGTGCGATGAGGAGCACCACCAGCGCCGTGCCGATCGCGACCCCCAGCGTCGTGAGCGTCGAGCGAAGACGCGAGCGCGTGTAGTTGCCGAACGCGAGATCGAACAGATCGGATGCTCTCAATTCACGATCCGTCCGTCGCGCATCCGGACGACGCGCTGCGCGTGTGAGGCGATGCCCGCGTCGTGCGTGACGAGCACGACGGTCTGCCCGCGGGCGTGCAGCTCCTCGAGCACCCTGAGCAGCGCCTCGCCGTTCGCGGAATCGAGATTGCCCGTCGGCTCGTCGGCGAGCAGCAGCGACGGCTCGGTCACCAGGGCGCGTGCGATCGCCGTGCGCTGCATCTCGCCGCCGGAGAGCTGGCTCGGGCGATGATCCGCGCGCGGTCCCATGCCCAGACGGTCGAGGACCGCGCGTGCGCGTTCGAGCCGTCGCTCGCGCGGGATGCCGGCGAACACAAGGGGCAGGGCCACGTTCTCGACGACGCGGTAGCGGGGAAGCAGGTTGAACGCCTGGAAGATCATGCCGACCTTCTCGCGCCGATAGCTCGCGAGAGTGACCTCGTCCATCGCCGAGAGATCCACGCCATCCACGACGACCGTGCCCCCGGTCGGGCGTTCGAGGCCGGCAAGGATGTTCAGCAGCGTCGACTTGCCCGACCCCGACGGGCCCATCACCGCAAGGAACTCGCCCCGCCGGACCGCGAGCGTCACGCCGTCCAGCGCGGCGACGGCTGTTGCCCCGGTCGGATAGACACGCGCGACGTCCGTCGCGCGGACGATCACGCTGTCCGTCGAAGCCATGCGCGCAGTGCGGCCTCGAACGCGGTGCTCGCCTCGAGATTCGCGATGTGTCCGGCGCCCGGGATGATGCTCAGCGTCGCGCCCGGGATCTCGCTGCTCATCGCCTGCGACATCTCGAGCGGCGTGATCGCGTCGTGCTCGCCGACAACGACCGCGGTCGGAACGTCGATGGTGGGTAGATCCGGTCGGCTGTCGGGCCGGTGGGCCATGGCGATACTGCCCTGCGCGACCGCTTCAGGCGGCTGCGTGCGGATCATCTTGAGGAGCGGATCCCAATGCGGCGACCCCGTGCGCAGCCACTGCGGCGGCGTCTTCAGCAGCGCCTCGATCCCGTGCTCGCGGATGAGCGCCGCGAGACGCAGACGTTTGTCACGCGCGTCCTCCGTGTCGGCCTCGGCGCGGGTGTCGGCGAGAAAGAGACGCTCGACGCGGTCGCGGTGGCGGCGCCACAGAGCGAACGCGACATAGCCGCCCATCGACAGGCCGGCGACCGCCGCGCGTTCGATCTTTGCGGCATCCATCGCCGCCACGATGCTATCGGCGTAGTCGTCCATCGTGAGATCGCCGCGGGGCACGGCGGTGCCGCCGAATCCCGGGAGCGAGGGCGCGATGATCGGATCGGCCGCATCGCGTAGGGCACGGCGCTCGTGCTCCCACATCGCGCCGCTGAGCGGGAACGCGTGGATGAGCACCAGTGCGGTCACTGCCCTCCAGTTTGCGCCAGAATCGATGCGTGCGAGTGATCCACGTGACCAAGGCCGGGCGCGAGCGGTCCGACAATCCGATCTTCGTCGGCGAGGTCGAGTACCAGACCGCCGTCGGCGAGGAGAGCCGTGACCTCCGACTCTCGGAGGTGCATTTCAAGAACGGCGCGGTGAACAAGCCGCACGCGCACTCGACCGATCAGATCCTGGTCGTCACCGAAGGAGAGGGCCTCGTCGCGACCGACGACGAGCGCCACGATCTTTCGGCCGGCGACGTCGCGTTCATCCCAGCCAACACGAAGCACTGGCACGGTGCGCGACCGGGCAAGGACATGACGCACTGGTCGATCCTCGGAAACGGCAAGACGACGATCGTCGACTAGATGAGCAGGCAGCGCTTCATCGTCGCTGCCGCGCTCGTCGGGCTCGTCGTGCTGACCATCGGACTTGTCATCAGCAGCCTCGCGAACGTGAGGATCGTCGCGATCGATAGCTTCCAGCGCACCGCCGATACTCAGAAGATCGTCCTGAACGTCACGATCGGGCTGGGCGACGAGCTGGTCGAACGGACGGTCGACGAAGACGAGCGCACGGTGAAGATCACGGTACGTATCCGGCAGCCTCTCGAACCAAGAGATCTGCTCGGCGTCGCCGTGCCCGTGCTGGTGTCTCTTAAGCGGCCGCTCGGTGATCGCGCGGTCGTCGATCACGACGGACGGACGGTTCGCGACCTCGGGAGCTACCTCAGTCCCGGCCCCACGCGTTAGAACTGCGCCGGCAGCTCCGCGCCAGCCATCTTCTCGAGGCGCGCGATGCGGTCCGCGATCGGCGGGTGCGTCGCGAAGAGTCCGCCGAGCCCACCCGGGAGCAGCGGCTGCACGATGAAGAGCGGCGCCACCGACGGATTCACCGGGAGCGGGATCTTCTTGCTGTACGCGTCGAGCTTCCGGAGCGCCGACGCGAGAGCGAGCGGGTCGTGTGAAAGCTCGGCGCCCTGGTCGTCGGCGCCGTACTCGCGCGATCGACTCACTGCGAGCTGCACCAGCGCCGCCGCAACCGGCAGCAGGACGATGCCGAGGAGCAACCCGATCATCCCGAGCCCGCCGGAATCGCGACGGTCGCGATCGCCGCCGCCCATCCACATCGACCACTGCGCCATCTGCGCCATGTAGCTGATCGCTCCCGCGACCGACGCCACGACCGCCATCACGAACGTGTCGCGGTTGCGAACGTGGCCGAGCTCGTGGGCGAGCACGCCGGTGAGCTCGCGCTCGTTGACGATGTCGAGGATGCCTTTGGTGACCGCGACCACCGCGTGCTGCGGGTCGCGGCCGGTTGCGAATGCGTTCGGCGCCGGTTGATCGATGACGAAGATGCGCGGCCGCGGAAGGCCCGCGGTCTCGGCGACGCGGCCGATGATGCGATAGAGCTCCGGCGCCTCGGCCTCGGTAACCGGCTTCGCGCCTGCGAACGACAACGCGATGCGGTCGCTGAACCACCACGTTCCGAAGTTCATGACAAGGGAGATCAGGAGCGCCGGCAGCACCGCCTCCGGTCCGAAGAAGAACCGTGCCGCGGCGATCAGGATGACCGTGAGAAGCGTGAGGAGCCCGACGACCTTGATTGTGTTCATGCGTCGATCATCGCATGGCCGATGCCAAGCCACTGGCGCGGCCCAAAACCCTGCGGCTACGCGATATTCGCGATCCCGCCGGCGATCCTGCCCGCGACGTGAGTGATGAGCGCGGCAGCGCCACCAAGGAGCGCGAGGCGGATCGCGCCGTGTAACGGTGACCTTCCGATCATCCGTGCGGTGAATCCGCCGGTCAGCAGGAGCGCGAGGACTGTGAGAATCGCGGCGACCGGCGCCGCGGTGGCCACCGGAAGGAACATGAACGGTATGACGGGCACGATCGCGCCGGACGCGAACGCGGCCATCGAACTGAGCGCGACCGCGACGGGCGCCCCCAGCTCATCGGGATTGAGTCCGAGCTCTTCGCGGGCCATGAGATCGAGCGCGACCTCCGGATCGCGCATGATGTGCGCGGCGAAGCGCGCGGCCTCCTGCGGTGGGATCCCCTTGGCGCGATAGATGACCGTGACCTCGTGCTCCTCGTGTCGGGGGTTACGGGCGATCTCTCGTTTCTCCATAGCGATGAGCGCCTCGAACGACTCGCGCTGCGTTTGCACCGAGACGTACTCTCCGAGGGCCATCGAGAGGGCGCCCGCGACCACACCTGCCAAGCCTGCGAGCAGGACGATGCCCGACACGGGCGCCGCACCGGCCATGCCCATGACCAAGCTGACATTCGACACCAGACCGTCGTTCGCCCCCAGCACAGCCGCACGCAGACGACCCGAGGAATCGACGCTGTGCTCGCTCTGGAGCACGGCCAGCTCGTGCAGAGCAGACTCGCGGTCCGCACTGACTGCGTCATCGTTGACCAGCTTCACGCCTCGAATGCTAGAGCGTCGCGACGACCTCGACGATCCGATAGTTCGGTAGCTCGAGCGCGATGTACGACGGTAGGCCGAGCGTGCCCCACAGCGCTGTGGCATCCACGTGCGAACGCTTCGCGACGAATAGCGACATCACCGTCCCGTGGGTCACGATGACGACGTCGCCGTCGCCGGTGTTCTCACCGATGACACGATCGACAGCGGTCGTGAATCGCGTGAGCGCCGCGGACGCGGACTCGCTCCCGAACACGACCTGGTCCGGGTGCGCGAAGAGATCGCGCATGCGCGCCTCGAACACCTTGCGCTCCAGGAATCCCGCGGCTCGGCGATCGTGCTCGTGTAGGCCGTCCGATGTCGCGAAGGGCAGGCGGAGGCGTTCAGCGATGATCGAACCGGTCTGTGTCGCCTTCGGCTCGAGGCTCGCGACGATCCTCTCCGGCGTGTAGCGGGCACCTGTAAGCCGCTCGGCCAAGGCTCCGGCAGCCGCAACACCTTCGGGATGCAATCGCCACTCGTGCGCCGGTGTCTCCACATCCACCTGGGGCATCGCATGCTTGACGAGGATCAGATGCCGGTCGCGGGTCACAGCTCTCTCCGCATGAAGCTCCACACCGCGAGCGCCAGCATCCCGGTGATCCAGATGACGCACCACACGACGTATGCCGACGGCGGCGAATCTGCGGCGAAGAAGGGGTTTGCCGCGGCGGCCGAGCCGGCCGCGCGCGCTGCTGCGATGAGCGACGCGGGCTCGAGGCTCCATACCGCGCCGCGCCAGAGCCCATCGGTAGGCAGGATGAGCTTCGATGCGGTCCCGACATGCGTGAGGGTCGCGTTCTCGAAGACGAGGCCGATGCCGCCGACGATGCCGCCCATCCACGCGAGTCCCCACAGGATGAGTCCGCTCACGCCACCGACCATGCCGGCGAAGCGCGTGGAGAGAAGCAGCGACAGCGTGACGAGGACGATGGCCTCGCCGATCACGAATGCGAGGAACTCGATCGGGTGCGGTGCGGAATACCCGACCGCGATCTGTACGAGCACCATTTGCACCGTGGCCGCGGGCAGCGCATAGATCAGTACCGTCGCGACGAGGCCGAGCCACTTGCCGACGACGTACTCGAGACGCGTGATAGGGCGCGCAAGGATGGCGAGCGTGATACCGGACTCGACCTCCCCGGAGATCGCGGGCGAAGCGGCGAATACCGCCGAGAACGCCAGCACGAAGCTGAACATGAACATCACGAGGATCAGGAACTGCGAGGCGATGGCCGCGATCTCGACGGCCGTCATTGGCCGACCGCGTGAGTCACCGAGACTCGGGATACGTGAGAAGCCCCAGGTCGTGAGCGAGATCACGACGATAGTGAGAAGCAGGAGCACGAGGAAGAGTCGACGCCGCAGCAACTCCTGGAGCTGTAGTCGCGCGACAGTGAGCGCGAGCATCAGTTCGGCTGTCCGAGAAGGCCCAGGAAGCGGTCCTCCAGCGACTCGTGCCGAGGCTCGACGGCGTAGACATGGCCGCCGAGCCGCACGATCTCCGCGACGATCTCGGGCACACGATCGGTGTCGATCCCGCGTATGACCAGCCAATCGCCCTCGTCGTCGACCTGCCCATGGCGCGCAAGGCCTGTCTTCGCCGCGCGATCGAGGCCGGTCGCGCGTATCCGCACCGTGTCGCCGCCGAGGAGCTCGTCGAGCGTGCCCTCCGCGACGACGCGGCCGCGGTCGACGATCGCGACGCGGTGGCAGACCTGCTCGACCTCGCCGAGCAGATGCGAGTTGAGGAAGACGGTGGTGCCGCGCTCGCCAAGCCCGCGGATGATCTCGCGCACGTCGTGGCGGCCGACCGGGTCGAGTGCGCTCGTCGGCTCGTCGAGAACGACCAGGTCGGGGGCGCCGAGGAGCGCGACGCCCAGGCCGAGCCGCTGCTGCATTCCCTTTGAGAACGTCCCGATGCGACCCGACCCGCGGTCGGAGAGCCCGACGATCGCGAGCCCGTCCTCGATCTCGCGCTGCCACGCGGCGCGGTCGATGCCCGCAAGCTCGCAGTGCAGCGCCAGCACCTCGCGCGCGGTCAGCCAGGACTGATAGCGGAACAGCTCGGGGAGGTACCCGACGCGGCGCAGGGCCTCGCGATCGCCGATCGACGCGCCGAGGACCTCGGCGTCACCGGACGTCGGCGGTGTCAGTCCCAACAGCAGCTTCACCGCGGTCGTCTTGCCCGCGCCGTTCGGGCCGAGGAAGCCGAAGACGTCGCCGCGCGGGATGGTCATCGTCAGACCAGCGAGCGCGGTGATGCTCCCGTATCGCTTCGCCAGCTCGTGCGTGCGTATCGCGGGCGCGTCGATCAATGCAGCGAGTTTGCCACCGCCAGGACCTGCTGTTCCGTGAGCGTGCCGGCCACGCCGTAGACGACGCCGTCCTTCTGCCAGATCACGGCGCTGCCGAGGCCGGTCGAGTCACCGACGAAGATGCCCTCGACGCCCTGCACGGTGACCTTCTTCGACGTTGCCATATCCACTGGGATGGGAACGGGCAGCGTGCTCGCTGGGTCCTTGATCGCGCGGATCTGCGCGGCGAGCTGCGGCGAAATGCCGGGCTGCGCGAGCAGATAGCTCTGGAGCTGTTCGACGGTCACGCCATCGGACTGCACCAACGGAGGCTTGCCCTGCGCGACGACGAGCTTTGGCATCCCGGAGAAGGGGCTCGCGCCAGTCGCACCGGTCGCACCGGTCGTGCTCGTGCCGTCATCGTAGAACGCGACGACGGCGGGTCCGCCGGTGATGAAGAGCTTGCTGCCGTCGATATTCGCCGGCATCGGCGGCGGCGTGCGCTTCTGCGCGGCGGCAGCCTGGGTCGTTTTCGCGGCGCTGAACGTGAAGGTCGCCGTCGTTTTCGGCATGACGCCGTACCTGGGCGCGCCGACGCCCGCCGGCAGATTGCTCGGGGTCAGCACGGTCATGCCGCTCTCGCGTGCGGCCGTTCGGATGTCGGGAACGTCATACGGCTTCGGCTGCTCCGTCCAGGTGAGCGTGCCGTAGGCGCCGAAGCTGGCCGCGCTGTTCAGGTCGGTCACCGTGATCGGGACCGCGACGAGCTGCTTCGGCTCGAAGATCGTGAGGATCGTCTCGGCGAGGCCGCTCACCGTGAGCAGCGTCGCGACGAGCGCGACGGTCGCCGCGGCCGCGAGGCCCCGGACCCAGATGTTCACCGCGACCCGGCGCGGTGTTGAAGCACCTCGACTCACCGGCGCGATGCGTTCGGCATCGACGCGCGCGCGCAATCGCGCGAGCGCCCGCTCCGTCTCGACCTTCGCCTCTTTGACCGAAAGCATTTCCTCTATGTCACTCATTTCGTGACCTCCTTGCGGAACGCGTCCTCGGCTCGGCGAAGCAACGTTCCAATACTCGATTGCCGGAGCCCGAGCGCGGCGGCGATCTCCTCGTAGCTGAGCCCGCTGTAACGCAGCACCAGAAGCGCTGCGCTGCGGTCCGGCAGGCGCCCGAGCGCCGCGCGGACCTCGGATCTGGTCTCGGCCGTCTCGGCGGCCTGCGCCGGATCTGGGATCTGGGTATCGCGGCGCAGCGCCTCGACCGCGTCGCGCTTTCCGCGTCGCTCGCGTGAGCGCAGGACGTTCAGCGCGGTGTGCGCGGCCGCCGCATAGAGCCACGGTGCGGCGTAGTGCGCCTCCGCCGGGTGCTTCCGATAGAACGACACGAAAACGTCCTGTGCGACGTCCTCGGCCTCGTCGGCGTCGACCACCACGCGGTGAGCGATAGCCACCACCCTGGCGTACTCCCTACGGAAGAGCTCTTCGAAGGCCGGCGGCAAGCCTCGCCCTGGGGCGGTACCCAGATGCAGCCGTTCAGCCGCTTCCATCTCTTCCTTCAAAGCACCGCCGGGCCGCCGAATGTGACGGACACGGCCGATTGTCGCTTAGCGGACGATCACCAGCGCCTGCGCCTTGCCCTGGACCGGATAGGACATCGCGACCGGTCCATCGAACCAGACCTCGACCTGCACACCGGGAGTGAGCTCGCGGGCCGTTGCCGCGACGTCGCCACCTGGGGCTCGCCGCGTGATGCGCGTGCTGCTGGTCACCGCGACGGAGGCTTTGGCTCCGCTGGACGGCGTCGAAGGGTCCGACTCGACGAGCACCGTCACGCCGTCGGTGCGCCCGCTGACGCTCGTGACGATGCCGGCGATATCGGCGACGCGGTTGGCCGCACCTCCGCCGCAGCCGGAGACGAGCAGCGCGAGCGCGAGGAGCATCGGGCGCACGTCAGTACGACGAGCGTGCTGGCATTCCGGTTCCACGGCATGCCACGCTACAGGCGTGCTCATCCGTGAACAGCCCGCGACCGAGCTGACCGTCGCGACGCGGATCCTGGCCCGCGCCGGCGCCCTCGCGCCGGAAGGTCGCATCACCCTGCGCCTGAATGACGTCGTCTATATCGGCGGCCGTGGCGTCTCGAACCACACCATGACGCCGTACGACGTCGTGTCGATCCTGCTCGCCGACGGGACGCCGCTGCTCGGCCTGCCACCGGACGATGTGGAGGAGTACGTCGCCGCGCATCGCGCCGCGCCCCAGGCCGAAAGCACCGGCCGCGGTCCGGACGGCGTCATCTTCGCCGCGCCGTCGCTCCGCGCGTGCGCCCTCACGCTGCTCGCGCGCCGGCGCGGCGAGAACGGTCCGGACGCGGGCACTCTCGAGCGCGTCTGGGAAGAGCTCGTGGCGGACGCGCGCATCGCCGGCGCGCTCATCGGCGCGTTCCCGGCGGAGGACGCGACGCCCGGCTGAGCTTCGGCTCTAATCTCTCCGCGACGCGGCGCCGCCGCGTGAAAGGGAGGAAGGCGTGAACAGGCTCGTCCTAGCGTTTCTCATGGTCGTGACGATCGTTCTCGGGACCGCGGCGTCCGGGGCGCCCGCCCGCAACGAGGACGTTCGTCTCTCAACACTCCAGGTCGCGATCACGTTCGACGGCATGCCGACCGCGTATTTCCATTCCGTCTCCGGTCTCAGCATGGAGATCGAGGTCGTCGAGTTCAGGGAGGGCGGCTCCAATGACGTCCACAAGCTCCCGGGCCGCGTGAAGTACCCGAATCTCGTGCTAAAGCAAGGGTTCACTGGAGCCAGCGAGCTGCAGAAGTGGGCGTTCCGGATCGCCGCAGGGCAGCCCGAGCACAAGAACGCGACGATCGTTATCTCCGACCAGAAGAGCGTGGTCGTCGCGCGGTACACCCTCGCGAATGCCTGGCCGGCCAAGTGGGAAGCTCCAGATTTCGATGCGAGCAGCAATGAGATCGCGATCGAGACGATCGAGATCGCGCATGAAGGTCTGCGGCTAGTCACAGACCCGTAGACCTGGCTCTCGACGTTGACTGGCTTACGCGGGGGCGCTTGGTCGTCGTGCGGCCAAGCGCACCGCGCAGTGGCGTCGGAGTTGCAGTCGAGACGGGGATGGATTGGATCGGCGCCATCCTGGAACGCATCCGAACGATGGAGTGCCCTGCCTGTGGCGCGCGACTCGCGAGCTGCGCGGTGCGCGGCATCACGGCCGAGCCGCAGGCTCTCGTCGTGAAGCTCGCATGCACAGTGTGCGGCGAGTCAAGCGTCGCGATAGTCGAGCGCGAAGACGAAAAGGCGCCTGCCTTCACAAAGGACGATGTCCTCGACGCGCACGACTTCCTG
>JALYLT010000024.1 GCA_030774095.1 Chloroflexota bacterium | reverse complement strand
GCGCACGCACGCGCTGCTCGAGGCCCCGCTCGATCCGATGCCATTCTTCGGGCGTGATGAGCCGCGGGATCAGATCGAACGGAATGATCTTCTCGAGCCCACTCGGGTCCTGATTCACCGCAAAGGTGATCCCGCGTGCCTCGAACGAAAGCTCGGCCAGGTGCTGGCGCCGGGTGACATCCGCCGTGGACAGCGTGGCGAGACGCCCGGCCAGCGGCGCGTAGTGCTCGCGCGGTCGCCCAGACGCGTCGAACATCTCGTCCCAGAATCCACCAAGCTCGTAGGCGTTCAGACGCGGCGTCGTCGATGTCATGAGGCGACCGCCGCGGACGCGTCGTCGACGAGCTCGAGCACCTCGGCGTGCTTCGACGCGGCGAGCCGGCCGAGCGCGGGCCCGCCGTAGACGCCGGATGTCGGAGAGACGTCGGCGAAGTCGCGCCCCACCGCGACGGTGATGTAATCGAGGCGCGTTCGTCGCGAGTGGGTCGGGTCGTAGCCGATGACCTCGACCATCGCGTCGTCGGTCGGCAGCAGCGCCTCGACCCACGCGTGCGGCGCGCCCTCGCCGATGAGGTGGCCGGAGACGTAACGCGCTGGGATGTTGAGCAAGCGCAGCACGCACAGCAGGATGTGGGCGTAGTCCTGACAGACGCCCTTCCCGAGATGGATCGCCATGGCGGCCGGCGTCGTGTAGCCCGTCACGCCGAATTGATAGGCGATCGCGGTGGTCGACCAGTCGCACGCCCGCTGGATCCGCTCGTGCATATCCTGCGACGCGCGGCCGATCTCCACCGCCACGCCGAGCAGCCGCCGGTCGGGGGCGGTGAGCGCGGTCGGACGGAGATAGACGAGGCGGCCTTCGTCGTCGCGCCACGGTGCGCTCTCGCGGATCGGGTCGGCCTCGCGCGTCCGCTCGATGCGGAAGGTCGCCTCGAAATCGACCGCGCGCGGCACCCGGTTCGCGACGACGCGGCCCACCCGGTTGCCGAACTCATCCCGCTGCCAGGCCACGCGGTGATCGCCCTCCGTGCCGCGGACCTCGAGGTCCCAGTTGAGCAGCCGCTGCGCACGCTGCTGGTCGCGCGGCACCATGATCAGACGCTGTTTCAGGTCCCACACCGGGCTCGTGTACGTGTAGCGATAGTGCTGACGCACGCGGATCGTGGCGCGCTGCACGCGCGACCAGTCGGTCACCCTGGCTTGCGCGCCGCCTCCTCGAGAGCGTCGGCGTCCTCCTCCGGCGGCGGGCCGCCCGGCTGCGTGGGCGTGATCTCGTCGGACCACACCACGAACTTTTCGAGCACGGCCGCGCCATACACGGTGGACAGCGCGACATCCACCGCGTCGCGGCCCCGGCCGATCACGACGCGCCCGATCCGCGGCATGTTGTGCCGCGCGTCGAACGTGTACCAGCGCCCGCCGAGGTACGCCTCGAACCAGGTGTGGAAGTCCATGGCGACATCAGGCGGTTCGATCGCGATGTCGGGCAGGTAGCCGAACGTGTAGCGCGCGGGGATATTGAGCGCGCGGCAGAACGCGATCGACAGGAGCGCGAAGTCACGGCAGACGCCCTTGCCCGACTCCAGGATCTGCATCGCCGTGACGTGTGGCCCGCTCGTTCCGTATCCGAACGTGATGTGGTTGTGCACGAAGTCGCAGATCGCCTGCACGCGCGCCCAGGTCGGCGGCGTGCTCCCGAACAGCTCCCAGGCCTTGTCTCCGAGCAGGTCCGACTCGACGTAGCGACTCGCCAGCGTGAAGACGATCACGTCGTCGGGGAGCTCGTCGACCGGGTGGATCTGTGCGTCCGGGACGACCGGGTCCGGGGAGGGGTCGAGCTCGACGATCGCGTCGTAGCGCACCGAGGTGAGCCCGCCCGGCGCGGTGAACCGCCAGCAGATGTTCCCGAAAGCGTCGTTGTATTCGTGGAGCGGCACCGTCGGCTCGATCCAGCTCGACTCGTAGACGGCCCGATGCTCGGCGTCGGGGCGCGGCCGCACGAGCATCAGCATCGGGACGGGTGCTTCCGTCCGCCAACCGAACTCGCAGCCGACTCGGATCCGCATCCGCCAAGTCTATGGAGTCGGCGGTGTCTACCTCCCCGAGAGGGCCAGGGCGATGGCGAACGCCGCGACGATGAGCCGGTACGGAACGAACCAGATCAGCGAATGCGAGCGCAGGAAGCGGACCATGAACGCCACCGCGAGCAGGCCGAACAGGAACGACAGGATGAAGCCGACGGCGAGCACGTCGGGAGCGGCGAACAGCGCCTCGGCCTTGCGGGCGTCGAGAAGCGTCTTCGCTCCGGCGCCGACGATCACCGGGGTCGCGAGGAGGAAGCTGAAGCGCGTCGCGTCGGCGCGGCGGATGCCCTGGTATAGCCCGGCCGAGATCGTGATGCCCGAACGGCTGATGCCGGGCAGGAGCGCGATCGCCTGCGCCACGCCCATCACGAGCGCGTCGACGAAGCCGATCGATGCGAGCGGCCGTCGCGCGATCGTGAAGCGCTCAGCCGCGACGAAGATGAGCGATCCGATGATGAGGAACGCAGCGATGTAGGCGGGCGCGCGGAGTCCGCTCTCGATCTGGGATTGGAGCGCGATGCCGGCGAGCGCGGCGGGCAGCGTGCCGACGACCACGAGCAGCGGCGTCCGCAGGCGCAGGTGCAGGACGTCGCCCGCGAGCTCGAACCAGGTCCGCGCGAAATAGAGGAGAACAGCGAGCGCCGTCCCCAGATGGAGCGCCACATCGAAGCTGAGGCCGAAGCGATCCGGGTCCAGGCCGAGCGCCTCGCTGATGAGCGCGAGATGCGCGGTCGAGCTCACGGGCAGGAATTCCGTCAGGCCCTGGACGATCCCGAGGAGCGCCGCCGCCACGAGATCGCTCATCGCATGCCCGCGCGCGCCGCACCGAGCGCGCCATGCGCGTCACGCTCGTGCCCGAGCGCGGCCTCGAGCTGCTTCGCCCAGGATCGCCGGTGCCCAGCGTCGAGGAAGCGCATGGCGACCGAGGCGTCGAACGGTCCGATGCCGACCTTCTTCGCCGCATCGGCCACGTAGCCATACGACTCGGCCGCCCGGAGCAGATCGGCGCCGGGGGAGCCCGGGAACAATGCGCGCGTCGTGCGGAGGAAGCTCGCGGCGGCGCGCCGCTTGTCCGCGAGGAGCGTCCGCATCGCATGATCGCCGAAGGCCGCAGCGCCGGCATGACGCGTGTCGGTCCAGCGTGTGTCGTCGCGCAGTGCGGCGATCCATGTCTCGAACGCGCGATCGCTCGCGTCGGCCGACGCGGCCGCGCCGTCGACGGCGTCGCGCGCGATCGCGGCACGGTCAGGCGATGCCGCGCGGTCGAGGAACACGATGAGGCCGTCCTTCTCAAAGGCCGACCAGCTGAGCTTCGTGGGCTGCTCGGTCTTGTCGAAGTAAGTACGCGCGTAGAACGTCGGCGCCTCCTCGTCGCAGCCGACGACGAGTCCGTATTCGGACGGGCCGACGAGGCCGCGCGCGAGCGCTGGGACATTGGCCTCGAGCGCCTCGAGGACGCGGTCGAGGACCAGCGCCTTCATCTCCTCGTCGAACGGCGATGCGACCGTGTCTGCGCGCATGCCGGTCCCGTGCGCCGCGCGCGCGAGCGTCGCTTCGTCGAGCGGGGCGGCCGCGATCGGATCCCATCCCTCGACGTCGATCGCGGTCGTGAATGCGGCGCCCGACGCGCCCATCACCCAGTCGTACTCCTGCCCGGTCGCGACCGCGAGGCACGCGGGAAGCGTGCACTCGCGTCCCTCACCGAAGCGCAGGGGCGGGATGTCCTTGAGGATGCGCTTGCGCGGGGCCACGCTCAGGCGTCGGCGGGAAGGATCGTGAACGAGCGGCCGCGGAGCGGTCTGACGGCCCGAAAGTGGCGCTCATCCAGCGTCAGGATGCGACGAGTGTCCGCGCGGTCCGCGAGTACCACCAGCGAAGCATCAGCGAGGCCGATGCGAAGGTCGCGGTACCGAGCGACGAGCTCCGCCATCTCGGCGATGTCGTCGGCGTCGAAGGGGTGAAGGCTCAAGGCGCCATCGGCAACGGTTCGCAGGAATGCGAGTTCCTCGGACACGCCCATGCGTGTTGCGAGCATGTAGTCGACCTCCGCAGCGACGAATGGTGAAAGGAGGAACGGCCCCGACTCTTTGTCCGTCACGGCCCGAACGCGGTCGTGGTAGGGGTCAGCCGCATCCATCCCTGCGAGGAGCGCGCTCGAGTCGACGACGATCACCGCTCGCCGAAACCCTTGAGCAGCTCCTCGTCAGGTTGTCGCCATAGGCCTGGCTTGCCACTGTTGAACAGGGGAAACGCTGGCTTCCGCGACGACTCGTCTCGCACGATCTGCTCCAGACCTTCGCGGATGAGGCGTGCTTCAGAGGTGCGACGCCGGCGAGCGAGCGCAGCGAGCTTTCGTTTCAGTTCCTCGGAGAGGTACACGGTCGTCTTCAACATCGGACGTATGGTAACACATATGGCAGTAATCAGGCGCCGTTCTCGGGGAAGGCGTGCTTCAGGACCGTGAGCGCGTGGAGCGTCGCCCACTTGCTGGCGTTGACCTTCGAGGCCATGCGGTCGGCGTACGGCGAACGACCGGCCCACCGTCCATGTGAGTTCTGACGCGAGAGGAGCCAGGCGATCGCGATCTGCGCGCGCGGATCGTCGATCGCGCCGGCCGCGTCGATCGCGCGCAGCACGAACAGGATGTCCGCTTGGTAGAAGAGCGGGAACGAGATCTGGCGCCAGAGGTAGCTCGGCTCGGTGCTGGTGGGGTACGCCCCGCGCGTCATGCGATACGAGAGGAGGAACTCCACGCCGCGGCGAAGCGTCCGCTCCACCTCGCGCGTGCGGGCGGCCTCGGGCAGCGCAGCGAGGCCCCAGACCAGGCGGGCGTACCCCCAGGCGCACGGCTCGTTGCCGTTGATCCAGCACGCCGCGTCGAACTTCTTCGAGTCGCGCACCAGGCGCTGCACCAGCGGTTCGAGGCGCTCGTCGGTGCCGTAGCCCGCGAGCGACACGCAGCGGACGATGTTGCCGACGATGCACGACGCGCCGTGGTCCTGCCTGAACACCCAGTCCATACCTCCCTGGTCGGGCGACCCGAGGTCCTCCAGGACGCGGCGCGCGGCGCGCCGCACCCGTGGGTCAGTGGCGTCGACCCCGTACTCGACGAGCAAGAGGCTCGACCAGTGCGTCGATTGGTATTTGGGCTTCCAGAGATCCTGGCCCGGCCAGCTTCCGTCCGATTTCTGCTGACGCAAGAGCGTCGAAAGAGGCGGGCTCGACATCGCGCGCTGCTGCGCCTCGCGTAGCTCGGCGTCGCGCGGACCGCGGTCGAGGACGTGGCGTAGCGTGAGCGCGCGCACCGCTGGGTCGCCCTTCTCGAGGAGCCACGGGACCGGATCGTCGTGCAGGAGCGACTGCCAGGACATTACGTGCCACCCACCGACAGCTCCGCGATGATCAGCGTCGGGCTGCCGATGCCACCCGAGCCGAACGTGAGGTCCGTGCCCACGCCGCTGATCGACGAAAGGAGATGCGTGAGGTTGCCCGCGATCGTGATGCCCTGCACCGGGTGCACCGGCACGCCGCGTTCGAGGTAGGTGCCGGTCGCGCCGAGCGAGAACTCTCCCGAGACCGGATCGATGGTGTGCAGGTTGAGGAGCGAGGTGACCGCGAGCGCCCGATCGAGCCCGCGCACGAGGGCGGCGGGATCGTCCGTGCCGGCTTCGATGTAGAAGTTCGAGGGACCGATGCGGCTGGGAGACGCGTACGAGCCGCGCCGCGCGTTCCCCGTCGGCGCGCTGCTCAGCTTGCGCGCGGTCTTGAGGTTCGTGAGGTAGCCGCGCAGCACGCCGCGCTCGACGAGGATCCGCGTCGTGGTGGCCACGCCTTCGCCGTCGAACGGCGCGCTGCGGAGTCCGCCCTTCCGTCGAGCGTCGTCGACGATGGTCACGCGCGCGCTCGCCACGCGCTCGCCGACCTTTCCCGCGAAGAGGGATCGGCCCTTCAGGACGCTGTCGCCGGAGAAGAGCGGCGAGATCGCGCCGAGGAGCGACATCGCCATCCACGGGTCCAGCGCGATCGGGAGCTTTTGGGTGGGGAACGGCTTCGCACCGAGCTTCTCCAGGGCGCGCTGCGCGGCGCGCTTACCGATCCCGTCCGGATCGAGCTCGACCACCCGTCTCGCACCCTCGCCGTGATATCCGATCTGCCGCTCGCCGTTCTGCGTCGCGACCGCGCTCGTCATCGCGCCGCAGAAGCTCTCGCGGTACGAGGCGCGGACGCCCTGCGTGGTCGCGATCAGCGTCGTCACCTCCGCGTCGCTGTAGCTCGTCTTACGGAAGTGCGTGATGCGTGGATCGACGGATCGCGCCGCGCTCTCCACGGCGAGTGCGATCGCGCCGCGGTCGGCGAGCGGGCGGTCCTCGAGTCCCCCTTGGAAGATGTCGAGCTCGATGCTCTCGAGCGGCGCGGCGGCGATCCGCAGGTCTTCGTCGGGCTCGGTGATCGTCGCCATCCGCCGCGCCTGATCCACACAGGACTCGATGCCCGCCAGCGCGAGGTCACTGGTGTGTGCGAAGCCGATGCGCTGACCGTCGAGCACGCGTACGCCGAGCCCGCGCTCGCCGCGCGCGGTCACGACCTCGAGCGCGCCATCCTTCGTCTCGACGGATCCGGACAGGGCGTCGCGGACGAACACCTCCGCTGTCGCGACGCGGCCTGCGCGAAGGGCTTCGAGCGCGCGGTCGACGACCTCGTCGTTCGCCAGGCGTGCGGTCATTGAATCTTGCTCAATCTCTCGGCTTCGCCGAGGAGACACGCCCCGGGCGGGCTGATTCGCTCGTCGCGGCAAAGCCGCTCCTCGCTCATTGAACTTTTCCGCCGATGACGACCGACGGGATTCGCAGCGTTGGCTGCGCGTCGGCGACAGGCGCGCCCTGGCCATCCTTGCCGCACGTGCCCGTGGAATACCCGAGATCCCAGCCGACCATGTCGATCTCGCTCATGAGCTTCGGGCCCTGGCCGACGAGCGTCGCGCCGCGCAGTGCCTCGGCAAGCTTTCCGTCGCGGATGCGGTAGCACTCGGTGACCTCGAAGGCGAAGTTGCCGCTCACGACGTCGACCTGGCCGCCGCCCATCTTCTTCACGAAGATGCCGTCCTTGACGGATCGCACGATCTCCTCAGGGTCGGAGTCTCCGGAGGCGATCATGGTGTTCGTCATCCGGCAGATGGGCAGATGCCGGAAGCTCTCGCGCCGCGCGTTGCCGCTGCGCCGGATACTCAGCTTCTCGGCGTGCTTCCGGTCCGACAGATACGTCTTCAGGATCCCCTTCTCGATCAGCACGGTCCGCTGTGTCGGCGTGCCCTCGTCGTCCATCGTCGCGGTGCCGCGCTGTCCCGGATCGCGCCCGTCGTCGATCACGGTGATCAGCTCGCTCGCGACCTTCTCACCGATGCGTCCGGCGTACACCGACAGACCCTTGAGGTTGAGGTCCGCCTCCAGGCCGTGGCCCACCGATTCGTGGATGAGCGTCCCGCCCGCTTCGCTCGACAGCACCACCGTGTAGGTGCCCGCAGGCGCGGGCTGGGCACCGACATTGAGCACCGCACGACGAGCGGCTTTCTCCGCCGCATCCCGGACGGCGTCGTCGGTGAGCATCTCGAAGCCGAGCGTGCCCCTGACGGCCTCGAATCCGGACTCGAGCACCGCGCCGTCCTTCGCGACGACGTGCACCGCGAAATTCACACGCACGCGCGTATCGGTGCGGTGGACGCCGTCGCTGTTCCCGATCAGGATCTCCTGCACGCTCTCGGCGTAGGTCACCGTGGCCTGCGAGACACGCCGGTCGTGGGCTCGCGCGACCTCGTTCGCGAGCCGCAGCAGCGCGACTTTTCGCTCCACCGGCACGGTTCTGGGGTCGATCGCGACCGAATGTGGTCGCGGAAGCTCGTCCGGCGTAAGCCCGGCGGCCTCGTGAAGGCCCGATCCGTCGGCGACGCTCCGAGCCGCACGGCCCGCGATGGCCATCACGTCGTCGACGTCGGTGAGGTTGCCATTCGCGTAGACGGTCTGTTCGCCGCTGACGACGCGGACGCCGGCTCCCTGATCGACACCGGTGATCGCGTCCTCGATCCGCTGGTCATCGAGGACGAGCTGCAAGGTCTCGCTGCGTTCCCAGAAGAGCTCGGCCCAATCACCACCGCGCGACAGTGCGGTGCGAAGCGCGCGCTCGACATCGAGGACCGTCATGACCGGCGCGCGCGCGACGGTGAGTGTGGTGATCGCCCTCTCCCCTGACCGTCGGTGACGGCGATGGAGATGGTACGACGCTCAGTCGCCGATGACAGTTACGGTCGCGCTCCGTTCACGCGGTCCATCGAACTCCGCGAAGTACACGCCTTGCCACGTACCGAGCACCAGTTCGCCTTCGTGTACTGAAAGCGATACATCGTTACCAACGAGCACGGCTTTGATGTGCGCAGGCGAGTTTCCCTCCGCATGACGGTAGTCACGGTCCTTCGGAACGAGCGTCGCGAACTGATCAAGCAGATCACGCTGGACATCGGGGTCGGCGTTCTCATTCACGAACACCGCCGCGGTTGTATGCGCGACGTTTACCACGCATATACCTTCGCGCACCTTCGATCTGGTGACCGCAGTTCGTACGCGCGCTGTCACGTCGATGGTCATCTCGTGCTTGTCGGTGCTCACCGACAGCTTCTCGTGGTGGACGGTCACTCGGCGATCATCCGTTCGCCCGCGCACGTCGATCTTTCCATGCGGCGACGATACTTCGCGCATGCGGACGTGGGGCGACGCGCGCACCGCCGCGACCGCGCGCCTGCGTTCCGCGCCTGACCCGCACACCGCGGCGCTCGATGCGGATGTACTGCTCGCGCATGTGCTCGGCGTCGGCAAGGAGATCCTCTTCGCCCATCCCGAGCGTCAGCTCTCCGCCGCCGAGGACGGGCGATTTCAGGAGTTCGTCGAACGGAGAAGCCGCGGCGAGCCGGTGGCCTATCTGCGCGGCTTCAAGGAGTTCTACGGCCTGCGTTTCCTGGTCGACGCGCGCGTGCTTATCCCGCGCCCCGAAACGGAGGTGCTCGTGGACGCCGCGCGCGACCGCATCGCCGGCCGCTCGCTGACCGTCGTCGACGTGGGCACGGGTTCGGGCGCGATCGCAGTGGCCATCGCGGCGCACGAGCACGGGGTCCGCGTCATCGCGACCGATGCTTCGCGTGACGCGCTCGTTGTCGCGGAGGCGAACGCGCTGGCGACCGGCGTCGCGGACCGCGTGGAGCTCCGGTACGGCGATCTGCTCGCGCCCATCACCGAGCACGTGGACATCGTGTGCGCGAATCTGCCGTACCTCCGAGACGACACCGTGAAGGAATGGGTCGGCGAACGCAGCTCCCTCGCCTTCGAGCCGCGGGAAGCGGTCGTTGCGGGGCCGGATGGTCTCGGCGTCATCCGCCGTTGCATCGCCGATCTGCCGCGCGTACTCGCTCCGGGCGGCGCGGCCTTCTTCGAATGCGACCCGCCGCAGGTCGCCGCCGCCACCGAGATGCTGGCGCGCCTCGGTCTGCGGACGCGCACCGTGCGCGATCTCACCGGGGCAGAACGCGTCGCCGCCGCCGAGGCGTGAATCCCTAGCGCGGCGGGGGACGGCGTGCGAGAGCGTCGGCGAGCTCGTCGGCACTCCGCAGACGACGGCTTAGTGTGCGGAGCAGCGCGGAGGCGACCTGCGGGTACTGCATGACGACGACGGCCATCACCGTGGCGTGGAGCTCGAGCGTCTCGGTGTCCTCGAGCGCTGTGACCGTCGCCGATCGCGGTCCCCCGTCGAGAAGACCCATCTCGCCGATCACATCGCCGGCCCCGAGCTCGGCCAGAACGAGCGGTTTCTCGCCTGCCTGGTCTCGCTCGACGCGGACGCGCCCGCGAGTGATCACGTGAAGCGCCTCGCTGACGTCGCCCTGCCGCATGATCACCTCGCCCGTCGCGAAGTGCTTTGGGCGTCCGCGCTCCGCGAGCATCTGAAGGCCCGGCTCGGGAACGTCCTTGAAGAGCGCCACGTGGTCCAGCGGCGATGTCACCGACCTATCATCCTCCCATGAAGACGCGCCTCCTCGCGGCGGATGCGCCGGGGGCAGTGGAGGAGGCGGCGGCCGCACTTTCGCGTGGTGAGCTCGTCGCCTTCCCCACCGACACCGTGTACGGTCTCGCCGCCGGTCACGACCACGTTCGCAAGCTGTATGGCGCGAAAGACCGACCGAAGGAGAAGCGGATCCCGGTGCTCCTCTCGGACGTATCGAATCTCGAGGCCAGCGCCCAGGTCACGCCCGCCGCACGCGCGCTCGCGGAGCGTTTCTGGCCAGGTCCGCTCACGATCGTCCTCGTGGCGCCGCGGCGTGGGACGCTCGCGTTCCGCGTGCCCGATCACCCCGTGGCGCGGCGGCTGATCTCCCTGAGCGGCGGCGGCCTCCCGGTGACCAGCGCCAACCGCTCTGGGCAACCGGACGCGCGCACGGCTCAGGAGGTCATCGCACAGCTTGAAGGGCGTATCGCGCTCGTGCTCGATGGCGGCCCGACGACGGGCGGCCTGTCTTCGACGATCGTCGATTGCACGACGCAGGACGTGAAGGTATTGCGTGAGGGCGCCATCACGACCGCGGAGATCCGCAGCGCGCTTGAGTCGGCGAAAGTCGCTTGAAGATCGGCATCGCGGCGGACCATGCCGGGCAGGCGCTGAAGGCAACGCTCGTGGAACATCTGCGTGAGAAGGGGCACGAGGTGAAGCAGTACGGACCGCCAACGGATCCGGACGACGATTACCCGATCATCGTGCGCGCCCTTGCCGAAGGCATCGCGCGCGGCGAGGTCGAGCGGGGCATCTTCACCTGCGGCTCGGGCATCGGACCGGCGGTGGCCGCGAACAAGATCCCCGGGATCCGCGCCACCGTCGTCGACAACGAGTGGTCCGCGCGTGACGCCGTTGAGCACGTCGACGTGAACCTGCTCACGATGGGCGAGCGCGTGATCGGCGACGAGCTCGCGAAGAGCATCCTCGACGCGTATCTCGGCGCAGAGGTCCAGGGCGGACGACACGAGCGCAGACGAAAGCAGATCGACGCGATGGAGCCACGGGCCAAGGTCACGGCGGATGCGACAGAAGGCATGCGGAGGGGTATATGAGCCATCTCGAAAGCGAAGATCCGGAGCTGTACGCGGCCATCGAGGGCGAGCGGCGCAGGCAGGTCGAGAAGATCGAGCTCATCGCCTCCGAGAACTACACGAGCCCCGCGGTCATGGAGGCCGTCGGCAGCGTGCTCACGAACAAGTACGCGGAGGGCTATCCGGGCCGGCGCTACTACGGCGGCTGTGAATGGGTCGACGTCGCCGAGACGCTCGCCATCGAGCGCGCCAAGGCGCTCTTCGGCGCGGCCGCGGTCAATGTGCAGCCGCATGCCGGCGCGCAAGCGAACATGGCCGCGTACGCCGCGGTGATGCAGCCGGGCGACACGATGCTCGGCCTCGCGCTCGATCAAGGCGGGCATCTGACGCACGGCTCTCCGGTGAACTTCTCCGCGAAGCTCTACAAGGTCGTGCCGTATCACGTTCGGCGCGAGGACGAGCTCATCGACTACGACGAGATCGAGCGGCTCGCGAAGGAGAACAAGCCGAAGGTCATCGTCGCGGGCGCGACCGCGTATCCGCGCTTCTTCGACTTCCCCCGGCTGCGCAAGATCGCGGACGAGGTCGGCGCGCTCCTCATCGTCGACATGGCGCACTTCGCGGGTCTCGTGGCGGCGGGGGAGCACCCGACGCCCGTAGGACATGCCCAGATCGTCACGACGACGACGCACAAAACGCTCCGCGGTCCGCGCGGCGGCATGATCCTCAGCGACGCCGAGTTCGAGAAACCGATCAACAGCGCGGTGTTCCCGAACATCCAGGGCGGACCGCTCATGCACGTCATCGCCGGCAAGGCGGTCATGCTGAAAGAGGCCGCGACGCCCGAGTTCAAGGAGTACGCGAAGCAGATCAAGAGGAACGCGACCACGCTCGCCGCATCGCTGGCGAAGGCGGGACTGCGCATCGTGTCGGGCGGCACCGACAACCACCTCATGCTCGTCGACGTGCGTCCGCTCGGACTCACCGGCAAGAAGGCCGAGAAGGCGCTCGACGCCGTCGGCATCACGGTGAACAAGAACACGATCCCGTACGACCCCGAGAAGCCTGCGGTCGCGTCGGGCATCCGCGTCGGCACGCCGGCCGTGACCACACGCGGGATGCGCGAGGCCGAGATGGAGCGCATCGGCGCGCTCATCGCGCGCGCGCTCAACACGAAGGGCGATGAGACGGCGGCGCAGGAGATCTCCGCCGAGGTCCTCGACCTCACGAGCCGCTTCCCGGTCCCGGGCATCACGCCGGAACGCGTGAGCGCATAGCCGACCAGCTGCACGTCTCGACGCACCCGCTGGTCCGCGAAAAGGTCACGCGCCTGCGCGATGAACGGACCAAGCCGCAGCAGTTCCGCGCGCTCGTCGGCGAGCTCGCGACGCTCCTTCTCTACGAGGCCACCGCGGACCTACCCGTCGAGACAGCCGAGGTGAAGACGCCGCTCGCGACCGCGAAAGGCTCGCGCCTCGCGGAGCCGGTCGGGCTCGTTCCCGTGTTGCGCGCGGGCATCGGCATGGTCGAGGCCGCGCTCGAGCTCATGCCGGAGGCGCAGGTGTGGCACATCGGGCTGTTCCGCGACGAGCGCACGCTGCGCCCGATCGAGTATTACAACAAGCTTCCGTCCGAAGCGACGGTGGCGGTCTGCCTGGTGCTCGACCCGATGCTCGCGACAGGCGGCTCCGCGGTGGCGACGATCGACATCCTCAAGAAGTGGGGCGCGAAACGCGTGAAGTACGTCGGCCTCATCGCCGCGCCGGAGGGCGTACGCGCGCTCTCCGCCGCTCACCCGGACGTGCCCATTCACGTCGCGGCGCTCGACGAGCGGCTGAACGAGAAGGGGTACATCGTCCCCGGCCTCGGCGACGCCGGGGACCGCCAGTTCGGCACACGTTGACTCGTGCCTCGCCTAGGCACGCAGCGTGCTTCTTTCGTACCGAGTGACTAACAGCGCGGCAACGATCGACCCGATCTCGCTGTCACATGTCACGCGCCGCTTCGGCGAGGTCCTTGCCGTCACGGACGTTTCCTTCGCGATCGCGCCGGGAACGATCCTGGGTCTGATCGGCCCCAGCGGCTCCGGAAAGACCACGATCCTCCGGATGCTCACCGGAAGCCTTGCGCCCACGAGCGGCCAGGTGCGCGTCCTCGGCGAGCTGCCGACGCGTTTCCGCTCGCAGACACGAGAACGGATCGGGTACATGCCGCAGAACTTCGTTCTCTACCCCGAGCTGACGGCGTACGAGAACCTCTCGTTCGTAGGCGCCCTCTTTGGCATCTACGCGTGGAAGCGGCGTACGCGCGTCCGCGAGGTCCTCGAGCTCGTCGACCTCTGGGAAGCCCGCGACCGGCGCGCCAGTCAGCTATCCGGCGGCATGCAGCGACGCCTCGCGCTCGCCGCGGCGTTCGTGCACTCGCCGGAGGTCCTCTTTGTCGACGAACCGACCGCGGGCATCGATCCGATCCTCCGCGAGCGCATCTGGGCGGAGCTGCGAAGGCAGGCGAACGAAGGGCGCACATTCATCGTGACCACCCAGTACGTCGGCGAGGCCGAGCACTGCGATGGCGTCGCGCTGATGATGGCGGGCGAGCTGCTGGCGCTCGCATCGCCGGCCGCGCTGCGCCGCGAGGTGTATGGCGGCGACATCCTCGACGTGCGCACCAACGGTGAGATCGACGCGAAGACCCTCGAGGGCATTCCCGGCGTGCGCAGCGTGCGGCAGCGCGGGCCGCGCGCCGTCATTGTCGTGACCGAGGACGCGGGCGCAGCGACGCCGCTCATCGTTGAGGCCGTCCAGAAGACCGCCGCCGACTCGGTCGCGTTCATCGACCAGTACGAACCCAGTTTCGACGAGCTCTTCGTGCAGCTGATCCAGCGCCACCAGGCCGAGCGAGCGCCCGCTGCATGAGGATCCTTCGGACTCCCACGCGCGTCTGGGCGGTGATCCGCAAAGAGCTGCTCGAGCTCGTACGGCGACCCGGGGCGGCCCTGAGCCTCATCTTCGGGCCACTCCTCATCATGGCGCTCTTCGGTCTCGGCTACTCGGGAACCCATAGTCCGTTCGACACGATCGTCGTCGTCCCGGCCGGAAGCGAGCTTCCGCGCGACCCTGCGTTCTACGAGCGCGTGTCGCGAGGGTCGGCCAAGGTCGTCGCGGTGATGGACGATGTCGACGCCGCGCGAGCGCGGCTCGATCGCGGAGAGGTTCTGATGCTCGTGATCGCGCCGGCGGATGCCCTCGAGCGGCTCCAACGGGGCGAACAGACCACCGTGCGTATCGAGACGAATCAGCTCGATCCAGTCGCCGACGCCATTTCGCGTGCGATCGCCGACAACCTCGCCTACGAGCTCAGCGCGGAGCTGATCACCGCGGTCGCGCGCGCCGGACTCGACCGGCCGGAAGCGGCGCTGATCATCACCCGAGCGATAGCACCCGAAACCGTGGCCCGTCCGGTGAAGGCCGAGGTACAGAACCGCGCGCCGGTGCAGGCCGCACTCCTAACGTTCTTCGCGCCGGCCGTGCTCGCGCTGGTGCTTCAGCATCTGGGGATCACCGTGACGGCGCTCTCGTTGGTGCGCGAGCGTAGCTCCGGCGCGATCGAGATCCTGCGGGTGGCGCCGATCAGCACCGTCGAGCTCCTGGTCGGAAAGT
>JALYLT010000023.1 GCA_030774095.1 Chloroflexota bacterium | reverse complement strand
CGATGACCTCCTGAAGCTCATCGATCCGGATCGCCCATGCGGCGAGCAGGTAGATGCCGACGCCGAAGGTCGCCGCGAGGAGCGTCTGCACGAACAACAGCAGCTTCGGCGGGTCCTGCGCCAGGTTGAGCTGGATGTTCGTGACATTGATGAACAGGAACATCGCCACGCCCATGAACAACGCCGCGGTCACCTGCTTCAGCGTGGCGTAACCAAGGCCCACCAATCGCAAGCGCGCACGCGGCGCCAGCAGCACCAGCAGGAGCGCCGCCTCCACCAGTGTCGCGACAGAGTTCGCGAGGGCCAGGCCGTTGATGCCGAACGCCGGCGCGAGTGTCACCGACAGCGCAACGTTCGCGCCGATCGAGATGAGCGTCAGCGCGAGCGGCGTCGTCGTGTCGCGCGACGCGAAGTACGCCCGCGCGAGGATCTGCACCAGCGCATGACCGGCGAGCCCGAGCGCGTAGAAGAGGAACGCGGCCTGCACGAGCTCGCGTGCGTCTGGACCGAACTCGCCGTACTGGAAGAGCAGGTTCACGATCGGGCGTCGCAGCACGACCATGAGGATCGCGGTCGGCAGGGTGAGGAACAGGATCCAGCGGATCGCCTGCTGCAACGCGTCGCGCATCTTGACCGCCTGGCCCAGCGAGGCATAGTGCGACAGCGCGGGGAACACGGCCGCTGAGATCGCGATCGAGAAGACGCCGAGCGGCAGCAGCATCAGCTGGAACGCGTAATTGAGCGCCGTGAGCGACCCGGCCCGCATGCCCGATGCGAGATACGTGTCGACGAAGAACACGACTTGGACCGCGCCGAGCGAAAGGGTTCGGGGTCCCGCCAGCGCGAAGATCTGACGAACGCCCGGATGGCCGAGATCGAACGTGAGCTGGTACTTGGTGCGACGGAACGTGAGCTCCGGCAGCTGGACGAGGAACATCATCACCGCGCCGGCGACGACGCCGTACGCGAGAGCGTTGATCCCGACGAACGGCGACGCGAACAGCGCGAAGAGGATCTGCACGCCGTTGTAGACGAGAGGCGCTATCGCTCCAGCGAGGAACTGCCGGTACGACTGGAGCACGCCGGTGACGAGCGAGGACAAGCCCATGAAGATCGGGCTCAGCAGCATGATGCGCGTGAGCTCGATCGTGAGGTCGAGCTGACCGGGCTGGCTGGCGAAGGTCGGCGAGACGATCAGCGTCGGCACGATCCACGGCGCCGCGAGCCACAGGACACCGGACAGGACCACGAGCGCGAGCACGAGAACGTTCATCACGCTCGACGCGACGTGCCAGGCCTCGTCCTCGTTCTCCTTGGCAAGATAGCCCGCGAACACGGGGATGAACGCTGACGCCAGCGCGCCCGCGACGACCAGGTTGAACAGCGCGTCCGGGATGCGGAACGCGGCCCAGAACGCGTCGAGTTGCGCCGTCTCCCCGAACGCCGCACCGAAGACCGAGAGACGGAGCCAGCCGAGGATCCGGCTGGCGATGAGCGCGGCGATCATGACGAGCGACGCCCGAGCGATGGACATCGTCACGGCGTGAGTATGAGTGAGCGAGGCGATACGGCTCTGACAAGCCTGGTGGCTGATGCGACGAGATTTAAGTGGGCCGTTGGGTTATCGTTCCGGCCCTATGGCGAAGAAGAAGCGCTCGGCTCTCAAGCGCATCCGTCAGACGCAGCGTCGCACCACCATCAAGACCGTCGCGCGCTCGGCCGCGCGCAGCGCGGTGAAGACCGCGCGCGCCGCGATCGAGAAGGGCGGCGAGGCGGTCCAGGAAGCCGTAGCCGAGGCCGCGAGCATGCTCGACCGCGCGGCGAAGCGCGGCGCGATCCACAAGAACGCGGCACGCCGCAAGCGCAGCCGGGTCGCGAAGCGCGCAGCGAAGAGCACGAAGAAGACCTAGGCACCAGCGCGATCGCGTTAGGGCGCCTCGGGCGTGACCGTACCGGCTGAGCCGTCGACCACGATCCGCTCGCCCGTCGCGATCCGCGTCGTCGCCTCCGGGACGCCCACCACCGCCGGAATCCCGTACTCGCGCGCGACGACGGCGCCGTGAGACATCATGCCGCCCATCTCCATCACCAGCGCGCTCGCGGTGAGGAAGAGCGGTGTCCAACCCGGGTCGGTGGCCGGGGCGACGAGGACCTCGCCGGGCTCGAGTCGCGCGCCCGCGGGCGACAGCATCACGTGCGCGACACCGCGTGCGGTTCCAGGCGATGCCGGCGTGCCCCGGATCGCTCCGTCCGCCGCGGGCGACGCGAACGCGGCTTCGGCGTCGGTCCCGTCGGAGAGCAACACGCGTGGGATGTGACGCCGCCGCTCCTCGCGGCGGTACTCGGAGCGACGCTCGGCGACGCGGGCGCGCATGTCGTCGCCGGCCAGAGCGCGGCGAGCGTCGGGGAGCGTGAGGAACCAGATGTCGTCCGCCGCGGCGATGCGACCGGTGGCGGCAAGCGCGACGCCGACGGGAGCGAGGATCGCTCGGCCATTCGCGAAGATGCGGACCACGTGGAACTTCGGCGCCTCGCGGACGCCGGCGAGGGCCCGAACGCGGCGCAGGAGCTTGCGCGCGAGGAACCGGCGCGGACCGTGGACCCGCGACAGCAGCGTCGCGATCGTCGCATCCGCCTCGCGCGCACCGCGCGCGAAATGCGCGTCAGGCGCCACAGCTTCTGCGTCGAGGCGCTGGTAATTCGCGATCGCGCCAAGAAGATGTGACGGATCTTCCGACCAGCGCGGCAGGCCGAGATCGATCTCGGCGATGGCGCGGTGCCCGTAGCGCACCAGGAACGTCTCGAGCTCGCGCTGGAGCAGCGGTGGTAGCGCGCCGCGACGGAAGTCCGCGCTGAGCTCGGCGGGCGGGCGGTCCGCGAGGACCGCTCGCGACGGCGGATCATCCCGAGTGCTGCGCGCGATGGCCCAGAGCTCCAGGTCCATCTCGGTCGTCGGATTGAATGGCAAGCCCCGCAGCACGGTCCGCATCTCGTCGTCGCTCGCGACACCGCGGAGGAGGCGCGCGGCGAGGTTGTACGAGACCATTCCAACGGCGACCACCGCGACGAGCCTCGGGAACATCCGCGGCGGTGTCGTGGTGAGCAGCCGCTCGAACGCGTCGAGCCGCCCGACAGGGGTCGTGAGTGGTCCAACGTCGGTCCCGACGATCGCGTCGACGTCGCGCAGGATCCGGTCGCGTGTCGCCTCGGGACGAAGGAGCGCTCGGATCACCCAAGGGGGCACCCCCGCATGCTCGACCGCACGAAGGATCGACACGACCGAGCGGAGGCGCGAGCCACCGCGCGGAGCGAGGCGCGGATCGTCCAGCAGCCGCGCGAAGATCCCCGAGCTCCGCGCTTCCATGATCGATAGCACACGCACCGGTATCTCCCGCGCGGCCGAGTTCCGGAGCACGGCGGTGAGATCGATCCACAGTCGCAGGCCGGCGTCGGCGATGACGGAGGTCCCCGCGGCCGGATCGGCAAGAGGCCTCCCGACCGCTGACGCGAATGCGGCGCCCAGCAGCCGGAAGGTCTGGATGCCCATCGGCGTGAAGGGCTGAAGGACGCCCTGCGCGACATTGGCTGAGAGGTAGACGCGAAGGTCGCGCTCGGGATCGGGGGCACTCGCCGGGATCGGATACAGCGTGGTGATGTCGCGCGACTGCACGATCCACAGCTTCTCGCGATCGATCGCCCACTCGATGTCCTGCGGCTTTCCGTAGTGCGCTTCGATGCGGGCGCCCATCGCCGCGATCTCGCGCAGGCGAGCGTCGTCGAGGATGTCGCCGCGGCGCTCGAGGAACGCGCCGGTCGTCGTGTCGACGAGGTAGTGATCAGGATTCACCGCGCCGGACACGAGCTGCTCGCCGAGTCCGCGGACCGCATCGATCGCGGCACGCCGGCGGCGTCCGGTGATCGGGTCGGCCGTGAAGAGGACACCCGCGATCGTCGCAGGGACCATCCGCTGCACCACGACCGCGAGCCGCAGCGCACGCTCGTCGACCGCGTGCGTCGCTCGATAGGAGACCGCCCGATCATTCCAGAGCGACGCCCAGCAGCGGCGGACCGCGTCGAGAAGAGCGTCCTCGCCTTCCACGTCGAGGATCGTGTCCTGCTGCCCCGCGAAGCTCGCCTCGGGCAGATCCTCCGCCGTCGCCGACGAGCGCACTGCGACGCGGCCGCCGAGCCCGCGGTACGCATCGCGCACCGCGGCCGCGATCTCGGCCGGGATCGCCGTCTCGATCAACTTCGCGCGCGCCCCCCCGGGGTCCTTCGGGTCGACCCCCGCCGCAGTCGCCGCCGCGAGATAGGCGTCGGTCGTGATCACGAAGCCGTCGGGAACTGGAAAGCCCGCGTGGATCAGCTCACCGAGGTTCGCGCCCTTACCGCCCGCGATCGGGAGATCTTGTGCGCCGAGCGCGGACAGAGGTATGACGAAAAGCGGGCTCACGGGCTAGCGCCCGAAACGCGGGAAGGCGTCACGGCCGGGATATCGTGCGGCATCCTGCAGCTCGTTCTCGATCTCCATCAGCCGGTTGTACTTGGCGTTGCGCTCGCTGCGTGAGAGCGAGCCGGTCTTGATCTGGCCGCTGTTGAGCGCCACGGCGAGGTCGGCGATGGTCGTGTCCTCCGTCTCGCCGGACCGGTGCGAGATGACCGTCGCGTAGCCCGAACGGTGAGCGAACTCGACGGCATCGATCGTTTCGGAGAGCGTGCCGATCTGATTGAGCTTGATGAGGACCGCGTTCGCCACCTCCTCGGCCACCCCGCGCCGGATGCGCTCGATGTTCGTCACGAAGAGGTCGTCTCCGACGAGCTGGAGCTTGTCGCCGAGGGCGGCCGTGAGGTGCTTCCAGCCTGCCCAGTCGTCCTCCGCGAGGCCGTCCTCGACCGACACGAGCGGATACTTCCCGTGCCAATCGGAATAACGCGCGGTCATCGCGGCGGCATCGAGCGTGGCCTTCTCCCGCGCGAGCGTGTATTTGCCATTCGCGAAGAGCTCCGTCGACGCGGGATCGAGCGCGATCGCGACGTCCTCGCCAGCGCGATAGCCCGCTTTCTCGATCGCCTGGAGAATGAGACGGATCGGCTCCTCGTTGTCCTTCAAGCCAGCCGGTGCGAAGCCGCCCTCGTCGCCGACCCCCGTGCCCATCCCGCGGTCGTGGAGGATCGCCTTCAGGGCGTGGAATACCTCGGCGCCCGCGCGCACCGCCTCGCGGAACGATGTGGCACCGATCGGTACCACCATGTACTCCTGCATATCGGCGGAGTCGGTCGCGTGCTTGCCGCCGTTAAGGATGTTCATGAGTGGGACGGGCAGTGTCCTCGCGATCGGTCCGCCGAGGTAGCGATACAGCGGCAGGCCCACCGCGGCCGCCGCGGCGCGTGCGCAGGCGAGCGAGACGCCGAGGATCGCGTTCGCCCCGAGCTTCGATTTGTTCGGCGTGCCGTCGAGCTCGAGGAGCAGCTTGTCGATCTCTGTCTGGTCGGCCGCGTCTTCACCGATGAGCTCCGGGGCGATCACGTCGTCCACGTTGCTCACCGCTTTCAGAACACCTTTACCGCGGTAACGCGCCTTGTCGCCATCGCGCAGCTCGACCGCCTCGTGCGCTCCGGTCGAGGCGCCGGACGGCACCATCGCGGTGCCACGCGAGCCGTCGCTGAGCATCACGTCGACGGCGACCGTCGGGTCGCCGCGTGAGTCGAGGATCTCGCGTCCGCGGATCATCTCGATGGTCGTCTCGCTCATGCGGCGTGGACCTCCGTGCGGTCGGGAATGGCGGCGACGCCGGGCAGCGTCTTTCCCTCGATGAGCTCCAGCGACGCGCCGCCACCGGTCGACACGTGCGTCATTTTGGGTGCGAGACCAAGCTCCTCGACGGCTTGCACCGACTCGCCGCCGCCGACGACGGTCGCGGCGCCGCTCGCTGCGAGGAGCTCCGCGACGCGCTTGGTCCCGTTCGCGAACGCCGGGATCTCGAAGACGCCGACTGGCCCGTTCCAGAAGATCGTCTTCGCGCGTCGGATCTCGTCCGCGTACCGCTCGATGGTGCGCGGACCGATGTCGACGATGGCAAGATCGTCGGAGACGTCATCGATGCCCTTCACGGTGGCGGCGCGGGCTCCCGCCTCGTCGGCGGACGGCGCGCAGAGCACGTCCACCGGCAGCAGTACACGTTTGCCTTGCGTCTTCGCGTCATCGAGGATCGCCCGGGCCCCGCCCGCACGCTCAGGCTCTGCGAGCGAACGTCCGATCTTGTGTCCTGTCGCGAGCAGGAAGGTGTTGGCCATGCCGCCGCCGATCGCGAGGGCATCAACGCGCGCGAGGAGCGCGCGCAGCACGTCGATCTTGGTGCTCACCTTTGCGCCGCCGATGATCGCGAGGAACGGCCGGTCCGGTGCGCTCACGAGACCGCCGAGGGCAAGGAGCTCCTTCTCGAGCAACAGCCCCGCGTATGCGGGAAGGAACCTGGCCACACCTTCCGTGGACGCGTGCGCGCGATGCGCGGCGCCGAACGCGTCATTCACGTACAGGTCGTAGCCGCTCGCAAGCTCCTTCGCGAACGCGGGGTCGTTCTTCTCCTCCTCGGGATGGAAGCGCACGTTCTCGAGCAGCACGACATCTCCGGGGCGCAGCTGCGCGACAGCTTCTCGTACCGCGGACCCGATCGAGTCGGGCACTAGCGGCACGTCATGCCCGAGGAGCTCGCCGAGCCGCTGCGCGACGGGTCTGAGGCTCTGCTTCGGATCTGGGCGCTTCGGACGACCGAGATGCGAGCACAGCGCGATGGTCGCGCCGTGCTCGAGCAGATAGCGGATCGTCGGTAGCGCGGCTCGGATGCGCGTGTCGTCGGCCACCGCATCGTCGGCGAGCGGAACGTTGAAGTCGACCCGGACGAGGACCTTCTTCCCGGACGGATCGACGTCCCGGATGGTCCGCTTCGCGAAGCCCGTCACGCGAAACTACGCCGCAGCGGGAACCCGGAGCTTCGACGCGACGAACGCGGCGATGTCAGCGAGCCGGCAGGCGTAGCCCCATTCGTTGTCGTACCAGGAGATGACCTTCACCGTATCGCCGAGGACGATCGTGTCGATCGCGCTCACGATCGTTGAGCGGTCGTCACCCTTCAGATCGCTCGACACGAGCGGCTCCTCCGTGTAGCCCATGATCCCCTTAAGGTCGCCTTCGCTCGCGCGTTTGAAGGCCGCGTTCACTTCTTCCTTCGTGACCTCCCGCCCGAGCGTCGCCACGAAGTCGACGACGGACACGGTCGAGGTCGGCACGCGGAACGCCATGCCGGCGAACTTGCCCTTTAGATCCGGGATCACGAGCGCCACCGCCTTCGCGGCTCCGGTCTCCGACGGGACGATGTTCTCCGCGGCCGCTCGCGCGTCGCGCGGCTCTTTCGCTGCGGTGTCGAGCGTGCGCTGCGAGTTGGTGTACGAGTGGACCGTGGTGAGGAAGCCCTTCTTGATGCCGAACTCATCGTTGAGCACTTTCGCGACGGGTGCGAGGCCATTCGTCGTGCACGAGGCGTTGCTGATGATGTTGTGCTTGGCGGGGTCGTAGAGCTCTTCGTTCACGCCGAGGACGATGGTGATGTCCTCGTTCTTTGCCGGCGCCGAGATGATGACCTTCTTCGCGCCGGCGTCCAGGTGTGCCCTGGCCTTCGTCCCGTCGGTGAAGAAGCCGGTCGATTCGATGACGATGTCCACATCGAGGGCCTTCCATGGGAGCTTGGCCGGATCCTTCTCTTGGAGCACCTTGATGCTCCGGCCATCGATCACGAGTGAATCCGCGGTGGCGGAGACCTCACCCTTGAAGTTGCCGTAGTTGGTGTCGTGCTTGAACAGGTAGGCGTTCATCTGCGGGTCGGTGAGGTCGTTCACGGCGACGACCTCGAGCTCTGGGTGCCGTTCCAGGACCGCCTTCAGGAACTGCCGGCCGATGCGTCCGAAACCGTTGATGCCGATGCGCACACCCATGGCTGACCCCCCTTGTGCGATGAGACTAAAGGAACCACTCCCCTCGCCCCGAGAGGCGCTCCCGGGCCGCGAACACGGCTCCCACCATGCCGACGTCGCCGCCGAGCGCCGCCGGCACGACGCGCACCGCGGCTGCGGGCGCGCGGAACGCGCGCTCGGCGATCGCGCGACGCATCGGGTCGAGCACGTGAGCCGGTTGCTTGTCCGCGATGGATCCGCCGACGACGATCAGCGCGGGATTCAGCACGTTCACCAGGCCGACCGCGAGGTTCGCGAGCGCACGCTCCGCGCGGGTGACGATCGCCGTCGCGCGCTCGTCTCCGCGGGCGGCAGCGGCGAAGACTTCCGCGGTATCGGCGACCCCGTACGCGTCGGCCATGTTGCGGCCGGCCGCGAAGGACTCGGCGCAACCGAACGAGCCGCAGCCGCAGCGCGGCAGATCGGCGCCCGCATCACGGGATGTGTCGAGCTGGAACGCGACAGGCCAGTGCCCGATCTCTCCGGCGGTATTCGTCGCGCCACGCAGCATGCGGCCGCCGCTCACGATCGTGCCGCCAAGCCCGGTCGACACCGTGACGTAGATGAAATCGCGTACGCCACTCGCTGCGCCGACGCTGCCCTCGGCGATCGCCGCCATGGCGGTGTCGCGGTCGACGAAGACAGTCACGCCGTCGAGCGCATCGGATAGACGCGCGGCGAGCGGGAACTCGATGAACCCGACGAGGTTCGGCGCCTCGTGGACGAGGCCGGTGCGATGGTCGAGCGGGCCCGGCGCGGCGCAACCAACGGCGAGAAGCTCGTGGAGGGGCAGGCCAGCCTCGCGCGCACTCGCGCGAGCGGAATCCGCCAGCGCGCGCACGATGGAGTCGGCGCCATCGCGTGGTGTTCGGCGCTCATCGCGCGCGACGATCTCGTGGCGGTCACTGTCGAGCATGGCGATGACCGAGCGGATGTGCGTACCGCCGAGGTCGACGCCGAGGAAGTGGTTGTCGCTCAGACCCTGGGGAGCTTGCCCGCGAGCTCCGGCGACGACAGCGCGCTGGCGTCGCCAAGCATGACGCTCTTCTGGGCGGCCTTGTACCCCTTCTTTGCCTTGTCTTTGCCGAATGTCTTCTCGGCGTCGGCGTAGATCGTCGTCACGAGCAGCGCGAGATATGGCAGAGCCTGCGAATCGGCGAGCTGTTCTCGCTCGAGCGCTTCGACGTCGATGCGATCGTCGACGATCGGTAGCGGGCGATCGATCGGATCGGCCTGCTCGTCGACGCGCATGAGCAGGTTCGCGATGCGCTCTTCGATGCGGTTCTTGCCGTACTGACCGTTGTTGTATTCGGCGATCAGCGCGTTGGCGAGCGCGGCGACCATACCGGAACGACTGCCCGTGACGCCGGCGGTCGGAAGGGGCGTGCCCGCGACGGGCGGCGGAGCCGGCTTTTCGCGACCGAAGCCAAAGAGCCCGCGCTTCTTCTTCTCTGGCGGCGCCGCCGGCGGCGCGCTCCACTCCTCGACCGGCGGGATGCCGGGTTCGGCGGGGCGGAGTGGAGGGATGCGCGACGCAGCGCCGGCCGGGCTTCCCCACGGATCGGCGGAGGTCGTGTCCTGACCCGCCGGTGCGGACCACGTGCTGTTTGCCGGACCAGTCGGCGCGACCCATGCGTCACTTTCTGGCGTGGGCGCGGGCGCGGGTGGCGACCACGTCGAGGGTGTGGGTGTCGACGCGGCTGGTGTGCCCCATGGGTCGTCGGTCGAGGGAGCGGCCGGCTCCGGCGCCGGCGGCTTGGTCCAGCGCTCGGCCCCGGGGGCGGGTTGGGCCGGCGTGCCCCACTGATCGACCGTAGGCGGTGCCCATGAGCTCACCGGCGGCTCCGCCGCGGATGGCGCTTCCGGCTCGGTCGGGGCCGGACCAAAGATCCCCGAGAGCGCGCTGAGGCGATCATCCATGGACGGCTCGACCTTGTCCGGCGTGATCCAGTCCTGCGCGGGCGCGGCAGTCTCGGGCGCCGGCCACTGCGGCGCGACCTCGGAGATCGGCGTGTCGGTGGGGGTCACTGTCCAATCCTCGGCGGGCACCGCCTGATCCGGTGTGATCCAGTCCTGCGTCGCCGCCGGGACCTCGGGGGTGGGCGTGGCCTCGGGCTCCGGCGTGAAGTCCGGCACCTCCTGGCGCGCCGGCGCGAATGTGTCCCCAGATGGTTCGAACGTCGGCGCCGCAGGCTCGAATGCGCGCGTCGGAGGCTCGGATGGCGGAGCCTCAGACGCCGGCGGCTCATATGCAGGCGCCTGATACGCCGCCGGAGATGGCTCATACGCGGCCGGCGGTGGCTCATACGCGGCCGGCGGCGGCTCATGCGCAACCGGGGGTGCCTCATATGCCGGCGCGGCGGCCGCCGGCGCCTCATACGCGGGCGCCTGAGGTGCGGGTGCGTGATAGGCGGGCGGCGGCGGGGGCGGTGCTGTCGCCTCGATGACGCCATCGCGAACCAGAGCGGCGAGTGCGGTCAGCGCGGCGTTGTGATCTACGTGGAGCATCAGCGCGATCGCGTTCACGTCGCGCTCGCCGTTCACCGCGAGCACGACGCGCCAGCGCTCCGAGGTGAGCGTGACGGCGCCCTGGTCGACGGCACGCTCGGACAGGCGGAACGGCATGTCGTCGCGCGGTATGAGCGCGCGGATCTCTGCCATGCGTTTCCGTTCCGCTTCGCGCTCTTCCTCCGCCTTCTTGCGCGCGGCCTCGCGCTCTTCCTCGGCCTTCTTGAGGGCGGCTTGTCGCTCCGCCTCGGCTTTGAGGCGCGCCTCTTCACGCTTCCTCTTCGCCTCATCGGCCTGGCGCAAGAGGTCGTCGAGCTTGCCCTCGAGGTTCGCGGGCGGCGCGTCGTCCCACGGTGTGAACTCGAACTCCGCTCCATCGAGAGCGAAGATCGCGCCGAGCGCGAACAGCGGCTCCTCTTCGCCGAATACCGCCGTAACCACGCGGCCGCCAGCGAGGCCCAGCGCACCGACCTGGTCGCCTGCGCGTAGCTGCAGCTCGCCGGTCTTGTTGGTCTGAGCGAGCAGGTCGAGGACCGATCGCAGCGGGAAGTCTTCGATACTTCCGCGCAGGGTCACCGAAGCGCGGCCTCCGTGGCCTTGTCGAATACGTGAAGCTTCTTCAGATTGAAGCCCACCCGCAGCGTCGAACCAGGGCGGGTCTGCGTGTTGGTGTTGACGCGCGCGACGAACGTCTGCCCATCCGCCGACAGCTGCAGCTGCAGCTCGTTGCCGAGGAACTCAACGACTTCCACACGAGCCTCAACGGGCAAGTGGCCGTTCTGCTGCGCGTTGGCGAGATCGTCGATGTCCTCAGGCCGTACCCCCAGGATCACCTCGCGTCCGGTCGCTTCGGCGGCCTGCCCCTTGACCGGCGCGCGGAAGAATCCCGCGTCGGCCACGGCACCGCTTCCTGAGCCGGCGATCTTCGCCGGGAAGAAGTTCATCGAGGGTGAACCGATAAAGCCGGCGACGAACAGATTCGTCGGACGCTCGTGCAGGTTCTCGGGTGTATCGAGCTGTTGAAGCAATCCCGCGTTCATCACCGCGATACGGTCGCCCATCGTCATCGCCTCGACCTGATCGTGCGTGACGTAGATCGTCGTTCGCAAAAGACGCTGATGGAGCTTCTGGAGCATCGCGCGCGTCTGGATGCGCAGCTTCGCGTCGAGGTTCGACAGCGGCTCGTCCATCAGGAAGACGGCGGGCTCGCGTGCGATCGCGCGACCGACAGCGACGCGTTGACGCTGACCGCCCGAAAGTTCTTTCGGCTTGCGCTTCAGCAGCTGACCGATCGACAGCATCTCGGCGACCTCGTTCACCCGCCGCTCGATCTCGGGCTTGGGGACGCTGCGCAGCTTGAGGCCGAAGGCGATGTTGTCGTACACGCTCATGTGCGGGTACAGCGCGTAGTTCTGGAAGACCATCGCGATGTCGCGATCCTTCGGCGCGACATCGTTGACGCGGCGCTCGCCGATGAAGATGTCGCCCGACGTCTGTTCTTCTAGACCAGCGAGCATCCGAAGCGCGGTCGTCTTGCCACAGCCCGACGGGCCCACGAGCACGAGGAACTCCTCGTCGCGGACCTGCAGGTTCAGGTCTTTGACTGCGGTGAAGTCGCCGAAGCTCTTTGTTACGTGGTCGTACGTGACGGTCGCCATGCGCGGTGGAGTCTAATGTCACGGGCCATCGGGCAGCAGCCGCGAGAACAGCGAGCCGAAGCGCGTGGCCGCCCGGTCGATCGGCGTTACACGCGCCTCGATCGCGTCGTCCCGCGAGCGGTCGGCGCCCGCGCGGAGGCGCGCCAGGACGCGGACCCGGTAGGCAACCGCCCCTGGCGGGGGGTCGAGCGGCACGAAGAGAACACGTCCCTCGCCCGCGGCCACCGCCTCGCTGTCGGCGATGGCGATCTGCCGGGGCCGCCCCGTCGCGCTCGCGTAATAGGCGATGCGGGCGAAGGCCTCGCGCACCACGTCGTCCGAGACAACGAGGCGCACCGCAAGGGCGCGCTCCGGAGGGAGCGGGCGAAGCTCGCTCTCGATGCCCCAGGCCCGTCCGCTCGGAACTCCGAGCGTGAACGTGCCCGCTTCCTCCCCGAGCGTCGCGCGCGGCGTAGTCCGGCGGAAGTGCGTGCGATCGTCGTCGGCCGCAGCGGGGGCACCAACGACCACGAGCAGGATGAGCGCGAGCGAAAGGGTCCGGCGCATTCCGCGACGTTAGATCGTGAGAGGTCTGGTGTCTGTCCCTCGCACGTCACACGTTCGTGCGACGAGGCGCGACACAAAAGAGGTACCGCATTCAGGCGAGGCGGACGAGGTAGGTGCCGATCTCATACGGCGCGAGCCGGATCGCCACCGTGCCGTCGACGACATCGGGCGGCGCCGCAGTGCGCACGATGTCGAGTCCCGTGTTCCCGAGGGCGAGGTCGCCTTCACGCAGATCGACGGCGCGCGCCTTGAGCACGGGTCGCGCGAAGCGGAGCGTTGCCGACGCAGCATGGCGTGAGGGGTTGAAGACACGCGCAACGATCGCGCCGTCCGGACCCGCGCGCAGCGCCGACGGCTGGACCGCGACGTCGCCGTCGACCGAATAGAAGGAGTGCAGTGCCGCGTCGCCCTGGCCGCTCCAGGGAGGTGAGAGCCATTCGCGGATCTCTCGCGCGGCGCGAGGCAGCGTCATGTCGCCTCCGAGCGGCACGATGCAGTAGCGGTACGTGCGCTCGCCGATGCACTGCGCGCTCGGCGTGACGAGAGCGGGCCCCGCGTGCCCCTTCCGTTCGGGGAGGTCGCCGCGGGACAAGAACCCCACCGCCCTGAGCAGCGTGATCGCGATCGTCCGGCCGTCATGAAGCACGGCGTACTCGCGGAGACCATCGACGCCGACAGCGAGGCCACGCGTCCCTCCCTCGACGGCCACGAGGTCGTGGAGCGCGCGCTCGGGGGTCGGCTGCTCGATCCAACTGGGGCGTGGCGCGACCCGCGTCTCGCGCTCGAGCCACGCGAAGGCGGCGCCCGCCACGTGCGTCAGTGACCGCGTCCCGGTCTCGCACAGCACGCGCAGCCGATGATCGCGTGCCTGATTGTCGACGACCACGCGAACGTCGACGCGGCGCGCGCCGGCGTCGAGCGATATCTCGCTGCGCACCGCGCACGCCACGAGGTCGGGCGTGCGGGCTAAACGGTCCTCGCGCAGCGCGGCGGGAAGCCGCAGCTCGAACTGGACCGTCACCGTGGCGCGTTCACCAGCGACCGCCGCACGCCGCGTCCCGACAAGATCGCGTGACCCGAGCGTCGGGCCCGCATATGAATAGGTGTATTCGTCGCCCCGGTCGCCCTCGTCGAGCAGGGCTCCGTGGGGACCGGAACGCTCGCCGGTCGCGCGGTCCATCACCGTGAACGAGCCGTCCAGGGCGACCTCGACGCGCAGGGCTTCGTTCTCGATGACACCCTCCTCCGGCGACGAGACCGCGGGCCCCTCGGCACGCCGCGCCGGCGCCGTGCCGAGCGCGGCGCAGCGCACGCGCGTCGGGCGTCCGTCGAGCGCGACGACGGCGTCGCGCTCCCACGGCAGCGCGCTCCACACGACGGGCGCGTTCCCAGGCCCGGCGAGCTCGCGCTCCAGTCGTGCCGCGAGCGCCTCGCCATCCGTGCGGACGCGCGCGAAGCGCGGCGCCATGTCGACGTCGTGCACGGCGTCGATCGAACAGCCGCAGATCGAATCGTGCGGGTGGTTCTGAAGGAGCGTGCGCCAGAGTGAGCGCACCTCTTCGCTTGCGATGCCTCCGGCCAGCGCATCGAGCGGCTCGCAGCGCTCGAGGAGCAGCCGTTCGCAGGCGACGTTCTCCTGCTTGATCCAGACGCGCGCGGAGTTCACGCCCCGGAGGATCGGGCGGTATTTGCCGCGGATCATCTCGCCAGCGACGGTACCGCGCGGCTGGGCCATCTCCGCCTCGTAGTCCTCGAGACTCGCGATGCGCGCGTCGATGTTCGGCGCGGCCTCGTGAAGCGCGGCGACTGCCTCGGGCAGACGCGGGTACGCGTCGACGTGATCGTCGCCCACCATGAAGAGCAGCGCCCGGCCGTTCGCGTAGGCCGTCGTGACGTCGAGCATGCGGCCCAGGCGGCGGCGGATCCTCGCGCGAAGCTGCTGCGGCGTCTCGGTGACATCGCCCACGAGCTGAAGCCCGCCCGAGTAGTGGTCGACGAGGTGGGTCGCGAGGACGCGGTCGCCCGATGGCGCCTGCCAGCGGAACTCCGTGCCAACACGGTCGCCCTCGTCGCCGACGCCCCGCGAGAAGACATACGAGCTGTATCCGAATCCGCGGAGGATCTGCGGCGTCTGCGCCGGATGGCCGAACGGATCCGCGACATAGCCGACGCGCATCGCGCGTCCGAACGATCCCGAGACGCGCAGCCCTTCCTGGAAGTTCCGGAGCAGCGACTCGCCCGAGACGAGCAGGTTGT